>CAZVVR010000173.1:0-3316 GCA_964630605.1 uncultured Mageeibacillus sp.
ACAAAGCGTACATAGCACCGAAGATGATACTAAAAACACCTTTGCGCTGGAATGTCTTTTTCAAAAATAAATGAAAAGCTAAGCCGGCAAAACCCACTTTGATCAAGGTAAGTACAAAAACCGCCTCGGATAAAAATGATTCTGGAAATATGACAAGCAAAAGATTTAACGGACTGGCCAAATAATAGGCAAACAGGGAATAAAAATTCATACCCAGACCGCCGCTAAAGCTAAAAAACAACGACTCTCCTGAAAGGATAGTTCGGCGCATCAATGACATAAAAGGGGCATATTGATGAAAAAGGTCAACGGTCAACATATGCCTGTCACCAAAAGGAAAAACGGTCCGGCTGGCATAGGCTAAAGCCAAAATTAAAAGCGGAATCAAAAAAGCCAAAAAACTATATTGACGCCGTAAAGAGCGCGATTTACGCGAGGATTCATGCATCTCCCCGGTTTCTGCTGCATATCTCGCCATTTCCCCATCAAAAGATTTGGCATCAGGTTTTGCGTTCATTACGTCTCCTCCAAAAGAACGACAAGATCAAACCAATAAACTTAAATTACATTATAGACATAAAACAGGCGGACTTTTCTGATAAAAGTGCCGCCTGCCCGTTTAGAATATTAAAATTATATTACTTTTTCTTCTTTTTTGACTTACCTTGTCTGAAAGCTGCTACGATTCCAGCTAAAAAGCCAAAAACACGTGCAGCCTGAGTACCCATGCTATCGGTCTGGCGTACTGTCTGCCGCCGCGAACGATTTTTGAAAAAGCTTTTTACTGAATCGACTACCCCTGTCACCTCTCCGGTCATGGCATTAACATCTTCTAGTATAGCTGGCACTGATTCTGATATACCGTCAATCAAAGTTTGGGTCGGTTCAATAAGACCGGGCAAAGCTTCAACTACTTCTGCAATGGGTTCACTGACGTCATCGACAACTTTACTGATCTTTTTCATGGTTTTTATCAAATATACCAGCAAAATTATCAGAAAAATAATCGCGACAGCACCAAGTGCCCCTAAGACAATGCCCATGATATCGTTGGGAGTCATTACATATTCAACAAGTAGAAACTGCATTAGTTAATTCCTTTCTACCATTTAAGGATTGCTAGATTGTGCCAAACTAAAACTCTTCGGCTTCTTCAAAATCCTCTACAGTATCCTCAACGTTATCTTCGATTATTTCTTGAGTTTTTTTAACTTTCTGCTTAATTTCAGCATATTTGTCTTTTACTTCTTTAGCTGCTTTTTGGGAAATTTCTTTAGTTTTATTAGCACCGGTTACTGCTGTATCTTTAATTAGTTCACGAGTTTCTTCGCCACTTTGCGGAGCGAATAACAATCCCGCCGCAGTTCCTAAAGCAATTCCGCCTAAAAAGCAGAAAAAAGATTTGTTACGAGCCTTCGACTTACTTTCGACTCCAAAGAAGTCCATAATGTTCTCAATCATTTTATTTCTCCTTTCAAACTATTCTATTTAGGTATTATTTACCTTTATCCGGAAATACAGTATACAGTAAATATACTAATTTTCAGAAAATTAATACTATTCAGCTATATTTGTAACATAAGAGAAGTTAAAACTAAATAATAAGATGAATAAAATAACTAAATGATGAGTAAGTCTATAAGCCGGATTCTGTCGTGAGCGACCATCTATCTAGATTAATCGTTGCCAACTAATTCAAGCCACCTCCTCGGAACCTGCGGGTTACAGTTGTTCCTCCACGGTGTTGCTCCGGATGGGGTTTGCAGGGCCAGGCTGTCTCCAGCCTGCCGGTAAGCTCTTACCTCACCATTCCACCCTTACCGATAAATTCGGCGGTATTTTTCTGTTGCACTTTCCTTAAAGTCACCTTCACCGGGCGTTACCCGGCATCCTTACCCTATGGAGCCCGGACTTTCCTCACCGACTGCTTTTCAGCCTGTCGCCGCGGTCGCACAACTTACTCATCTCATTGGTCAATTATAGTCTATACCTTGATTAACTTCAATCTTGAGTTCAGGAAAAACTCTGTGAAGATGCTCAGCTAGTAAAAACATCCCATCCCGTTCAGAGACATCGTGTCCCACGGCCAAGACATGCACTTCTCTGGCTTCCAACATTAAAGCTGCGTGATACTTGATCTCGCCCGTGACAAGAACATCCGCTTTGATCTCTGCAAGCCGGTCAATACTGCTTTCGTCAAAACTACCCGGGAAGAGAGCAATCTTTTTCACTTTACTGTCAGCAGAAGTAAAATGTTGACAGGCCGGAATACTAAGACGTTTCGAAACTAAACGGGAAAATTCTAAAAATGATAATTGCTTTTCCAGGCTGGCATAGAGTCCATAACCAAAGTCCGGCTGATCCTCCATCGGCTGTAAAAGCTGATAGCCTGCCTGACTAATTCCCAATTGCAATTTGCGGGCCAGACCTGCGGCAATACCATCTTTTGTGCGGTCAAGATTTGTATGGGCACTGTAACAGGAAATATTATTAGCAATCAAATCAAGCTGCATTTTCCCTTCCGGGTTTGCATCTGTAAGTGAATGGATAGCCTTAAATAACGGAGGGTGATGCACAATCAACAGATCTATATCCTGGTAGATCGCTTTTTGCACTATTTGCGGTGTAAGATCCAAAGCTAAAAGAATCCGCCTTACCTCAGAATAATAACTGCCAAAAGCCAAACCCGGATGATCCCAATCTTCAGCCAGATTTAGTGGTGCATACTCTTCTATAATATTAATCACATCAATATTTCTAGTCATCTGTTTCTTTCTCCAATAGTTGAGTCAATTCTCGCACCAGGCGGGCCCGGCTGTCGTCTCCCCGTTTTTCCAGTTTCAGGCGCTCAAGCTGAGCCTGCGCCCATTCAAGCATCACTTTGTCTGTTTCTGAGAGTTGCTCCTGCTTCAGTATACATTTTACAGCAGTAATAAGTTTAGGCCCGATATAAAGCTCTAATTCGCTTAGTCGTGAGTTTTCATAATTATTATTATCGCATACTATAACTGTGTAATAACGATTTTTTTCAAGAACAATGCCTTCTTTCTTTATGTGAAAAGAGAGACTTTGCAAAGTAGCACGCAGATTATATTGCTTTGACTGTGGCTGTAATATCATTTTTTTAGGGCGTGGTCTATTTCTGTCCGAAAAAGCATTACTCAAGATCTCCGCTATGGTTTCTCCCCCCAAACCACTAATAAGCAAAACGTCGGTCTTGCGGATTACTATTCCGTGCAAACCGTAATTTTGTAAATACTGAATTCTGTTTGCAAATTCAGAATACATTTTTGCGGCCCGGGACCTGGCCCGATTA
>CAZVVR010000174.1:0-3295 GCA_964630605.1 uncultured Mageeibacillus sp.
TTTGCTCCCCTGCTGCATTGTCAACCCATTTGGAGAAATCGTGATGCCCTAAGCCTGATTCAGGGAATGCAAGGCGGTTTAGCTGACCGTTTTATAAATCATCTGGAAAAACTGGATTTTAGTTTAAATTCTGATAATTTTTATGATTGGCTGGACTCTATTGCAACGCGAGCCTTTCCTTTATCCCGGGTTCGCCGTGCCTTTCTCTCCGCTATTTTGAACTTACATCAGAAAGATACTGTTATTCAATATTTGAGGATTTTAGGCTTCACCAAGCGGGGTCGAACCTTAATGAGTTATATGCAAAATTGTGCTTCGTTACCTATTATATCGCGGAGTGCTGATTGGCAGCAAGTTAAGAGCAAAGCAGGACTTCTGCAACAAAAACAAGGTTTTATTGCCGGAAATATCTGGAAATCGCGTTTAAGCACTTCTATTAAAGTTGAAGAAACCCGCAAGATCGTGATAGTTTAATTTATTTGCACAAATTCACACCAGTGACTATAATTGGCTTTCACAGACTATATGTCTGTCAATTTTTTATAAAACAAGGAGGACAGCATGTCTGAGAGAAACGTTTATGATGTTTTGCTGGAGCGAGGATACATAGAACAAGTTACCCATGAAAAGGAAGTACGTGATTATTTAAATCAAAAAGGTGCTTATTTCTATGTTGGCTTTGATCCTACAGCAGATAGTCTTCATATTGGTCATTTTATTCAGCTAATGGTTATGACCCACTTACAGCGTGCTGGTCTGCGACCAATTGCCTTGATGGGCGGAGGTACCGGTCACATAGGCGATCCCTCCGGACGAACAGATATGCGCAGCCTCATGACTAAAGAAATAATCGATCACAATGTTAACTGTTTTGTAAAACAGATGTCTCGTTTAATTGATTTTTCGGAAGGCAAATCGGTTATTGACAACAATGCCGACTGGTTGCTGGAATTAAAATATATTGATTTTTTACGTGAAATCGGCATTCATTTTTCTGTTAACAGGATGCTCAGCCTTGATAGCTACAAAAACAGGCTGGAAGAAGGACTGTCATTTTTTGAATTCAATTATATTCTTTTGCAAGCTTATGATTTTCTCCATCTCTGCAGAAAATATGACTGCAGACTGCAGTTGGGTGGAAGTGACCAATGGAGTAATATAATTGCGGGCGTCGATCTGATTCGTAAAGTTGAGCACAAAGATGCCTATGGTATGACCTTTGCTTTGTTAACTAACAGCGCAGGCGAGAAAATGGGTAAAACTGCTAAGGGTGCAGTCTGGCTTGATGAAGATAAATTCTCAGTTTACGATTTCTACCAGTATCTGCGTAATGTCAATGACGCGGATGTAATTAAATTCATGAAGCAACTGACCTTTATACCTCTGGATGAAATAGAAAAATACAGCAAAATGTCAGGCACCGATTTAAATAAAGTAAAAGAAAGACTCGCTTTTGAAGTTACCAGCCTGGTTCACGGTGAAGAAAAAGCCAACAAAGCTGCTGCCGCAGCCAAAGCTCTGTTCAGCGGCCAGGGTGACTTAACCGACAGTCCTACTTTAATACTGAAGCCCGGCGATATGGACAAAACTCTGATTGAGATTCTGGCCGATAATAAGATTGTTTCATCTCGCAGTGAAGCCAGACGCCTTATCCAACAAGGAGGTCTCTATCTCAATAACGAGCCGGTCAGCGATCTGGGGCAAATGCTCAGTTCCGATGATCTGGATCAAGACCAATCCTGTATAGTACGGCTAGGTAAAAAGCGTTATTATATATTACGGTTTAATGATTGATTGATAAAAGATAAAAAGATAATTAAATATTTTCTTCAAAATCCGCTCAGCGAGCGGATTTTATTTTTGGGGATTTTTTAGTCCGCGGTTGTAAAAAGTAACATTACAGTCCCTTGGTCCAAAGAAACATATGGATTAACTTTTCCTGTTTCACAGGGTCGGTTTGACACTGCTGCCGCTCTATTGTAGGCCAGCTCAGCCTGGTCCAGCTCCCACTGTAAGCCTTTCAGAGTAAAACCCCGCACTTTATCATCCAAAGGTATAGCCGAAAAAGCCAATGGGGATTGTTCCAGGATGGTACTGCCGGCAAGAGTTTCCGGGGCAAAAGCCGGCTGAAAAGGCAGTTTTCCGGCAATAATGCGAGCTAAAGTCAAACCATCGGAAAGATAGACCTTTGCTCCGGAACGGGCTAGGCTGGCAGCCAGCAGAACATTGGTCCAGCTGTGATCTACACGTTTACCAAAGGGAAACAATACTAAAAAACTCAAACCGGTTCTATCTTTTGGCTGGCGAAAATTTGCCGTCATGATTTTTGCAAGATATTCGTTTGAAATATCGGAGTCTGCTGCTACATCGTCAGCGGTATAAATTGCTTTTAACAGTGAATCTTTTGTTTCTATTACTGACTTGGATTCCGCTAAATAAAGAGCTAAGGCAATTGCCAGCTCGCCATCTGTATAATTCTTATCTTCCGGAAATAGCAGTTGTATAGTTTTTTCAGGCAGACTCATTTCAGCAGAGTCATCGTCACCTATTACCCAATCAGGTTCAATTCCCGTTTTAAGAAGCATGTCAGCACCCCCATCGGCGGCGACAACAAGATCAGAAAGAGCAGACAGTCGCCTGACTCCTTTACTATCGCCATACACACCTGCCAGGGATACTATGCAATTAAACACGCTTTAATTCTCGATCTAATTTTCGCATCTCCGTCTGAAAAGCTTTAGCTTCCAGGCCAGGATCATCAGCGGAAAAAATAGCCGAACCGGATACTACCATATCCGCGCCGGCCCGCATCACTTCAGCTAAGTTGTTCCGGGAAATTCCGCCATCCACCTGTAAACGCACAGAATAGCCTGAGTCATCTATCATTGCGCGGGCATCTCTGATTTTATCTGTCATTAATTTTAGGTACTGCTGACCTCCAAAACCGGGATTAACAGTCATTAAAAGCAACATATCCAAATCAGCCAAAAGATACTTAACATCCGCTAATGGAGTAGCCGGATTAAGAGATAGACCAGCATAACATCCTAATGATCTGATTTCATTTAACAGTCGTTGTGGATGCAAGCTGGCTTCGCGGTGGAACACCAGAGAGCAGATTCCTGCATCAGCAAAATGTTGCACCTGTTCCTCAGGATTTTTGACCATAAGATGGACATCAAGCGGTTTGTCGATTTTTTTGCTTATTTGTTCAACCATTTGAGAACCAAAGGTAATCAGCGGGACAAAAGATCCGTCCATAACGTCACAATGGAGCATATCATAGTTGCCATTA
>CAZVVR010000175.1:0-3293 GCA_964630605.1 uncultured Mageeibacillus sp.
TAAAATGATTTTAATTATATAAAAAAAGTGAGGTCAATAATTTTATGAAAGATATCAGCTATAGATTAGCTACCAAAGATGATTTGGATCAGGTGCATGATTTGCAAAAACGTTACCATGTCAGCACTATTTCTGAAGAAGACCGGGCTGATGGTTTTGTAACTACGCTTTTCACCACTGAACAGTTTGAACGACTGATAGATGACGAGTCAGGTCTTTCTATTGCGGTGGACGGTGACAAAGTAATAGGCTATGCCATGGCAGCTTCCTGGGAATATTGGTCTGAATGGCCTTTATTCGCTCATATGATCAAGGATTTGCCTGAAACCGAATACCTGGGCAAAAGTGCATCAATTGAAAATTCCTACCAGTACGGCCCTATTTGCGTTGATAAAGAATATCGCGGTAAAGGAGTATTTGCTCATTTATTTGATTTCTCACGTGAGACCATGCGGGAACGTTATCCTATTTTACTTACTTTTGTAAACCAGAAAAATCCCCGCTCTATTGCTGCACATCAAAAATTAGGGCTTGATCTGATCAAAGAATTCCAATTCAACAACAATGATTATTATGAGCTAGGTTTTGATACCAGTAAATCAGTTTTCGATATTTGATTTAAAGGGCAGTGATCAGCTGCAGGACAGTCTATGCAAGTATTACTGCCACATTTTTTTCTTTTATAAGTCCAATTAATCTAATCGTTATGTTTCTCAAAACTTTATATATTTGCAATATAGCATTATATTTTGACTGATCATGATAAACTTAAAACATGCCAATCCAAGGATTCATTATTTTAACACTACTATTAACATTAGCTATTTTTCTCTTTTACGGGTTTAGAATTGCTCCCTGGCGTTTGCGAATTAAAAAATATCAGCTTGATCAAAAAAAGACTTTGGGTAGTTTTTCTGACAAACGTATAGTTTTCTTCAGTGACATTCATGTAGGTCCGAAGTTCACACCTGAACATTTAACCAGACTTTGCCAGCTGATTCTGGCACAAAAACCTGATTTAATTCTTTTTGGCGGAGATTTAGTGGAGGAAAAAACTAATTTTAGCGATAACATTTTTAAGAATAAAATAATCAGTGAGCTAACCGCGTTAAGTGATTATTGTGACTGTTACGCTGTCCTGGGTAATCACGATGTAGAAAACCACAATAACCGTGTCTACACCTGTGAAGTTTTGGCTTTTTCGGGTTTCACCGTTCTGGCAAACAGTTGGGCCCCAATTGATGATCTGGCACTTTACGGTTTTGAAAACGCCAGCCATGATCAGCCCGTTTTTGTTGACAAAAAAGATTTAAGCTCCAAAAGCTTTCGTCTATTGCTGTGCCATGAACCGGATTTTGCCGGTAAATTTAAGCCCGTTCAGGGCAATAGCCTATATCTTTCCGGGCATTCTCACGGCGGCCAGGTAACCCTTTTCGGTTTGCCACTTATTCTGCCTTATCTTGCCAGGCGTTACGTCCGTGGCTGCCACCAATTAAATGAAAACAGCCAACTTCTAATAAGTAACGGGGTCGGAACTGTACATATCCATGCCCGGTTCTGTGCCAGACCAGATATTATTGTTCTGGACTTTCCTGAAAAAGCTGGCTCCACTACAAAATTTAAGTATTAGCTGAAAAATAATAATCAGCAGTAACTTTTTTAGCTCTTGTTTTTATACAATCATATATACTGAGAAAAGAAATATTTATTCCAGGAGGTAATTTATGGATAAAGAAGTTATACGTGCACTGACTATCGCAGGTTCGGACGCCAGCGGAGGAGCGGGAATGGCAGCCGATCTGACCACTTTTGAAGAATACGGCTTGTTTGGGCAAGTGGCTCTTACTACTGTTGTAACAATGGATAAAGAGACCTGGGGTCACCATGTTACAAGTTTGCCCACTTCCCTGCTTGAAGCTCAGTTTGAGACTATTGCTGCAGCAACTAAGCCCATATCAGCTGTTAAAACCGGAATGCTGGGTACTGTAGATATTGTCGAGCAAGTTGCCGATTTTTTAAATAGCAATGATTTCAAATATATCGTAATTGATCCGGTTTTGGCTTGTAAAGGCACTGATGAAGTGCTCAACCCAGAAACTGCAAACAGTATCCGAGACCTGCTTTTGCCTATTGCAACAGTCGCTACGCCCAACTTATTTGAGGCTGGTGTTATGTCTGGCTTAGGAACACCTGCTTCTCTAGAGGAAGTTAAAGAAGCTGCCCGGGCAATTTATAACTTAGGTACTAAATATGTCGTAATCAAAGGCGGTAAGGCGGTTGAAGCAGATGCAGCCGTTGATATTCTCTTTGATGGTGAAGATTTCACTGTGTTTTCCAGCCCGATGATAGAACCTGCCCACACCCATGGTGCGGGATGCACTTTCTCTGCTGCTATCGCAGCCGGACTGGCTTTAGAAATGGATATTCACGAAGCTGTTAAAAAAGCAAAAGATTATGTCACTGCTGCCATTGAGAATGGCTTTCAGTACAACGACTTTGTTGGTCCTCTCTTCCGCCCGGCCTATCGTTTAGAAAAGCAAGGTCGTTTTTAAATTTATGCTAGTTGAACTTTAAGTTAGAAGCAGCCATAACCGCAGATAATTTAAGCTTATAGTGGAAAAGTTTTCTCTTAGAAACCGCTGATACGTTCAAACCAAAGCACCAGGCGGTGTGGCAAAATCCGAGACAAGAGGCGCAGAGATTTTGCAGACACACTGCACACGGAAAGATCTTTACCCTTTTCGGATCGTTTCAGTGCCTTGGAGGCAACTTGCTCGACTTTTTCGACTCCAATTTTTTTGATGGGATTATTACTTAATTCGATACCACTGGCTTCAAAAAACTCTGTCTCCATAGGATTGGGGCAAACAGCTGTAACGGTTATGGCTCTATCCTTTAATTCCTGATGTAAAGCACGGGAAAAGCTAATAACATAAGCTTTGCTGGCGGCGTAAACAGCAGCATTATATTGTGGCATAAAGCCAGCGACTGAAGCCAAATTAAGAATGCGTCCACCTTTTTTTATATGCGGCAGGCAGAGATGACAAATGGCTGTTAAAGCCTGGCAGTTAACTTCTACCATGCGTTCATTACAATCAATATCGCAAAAGGCCTCGAATTTGCCGAAACCGGCTGAGTTAATTAGAGTGTGAATCTGGGCATCGCTGTCAACCAGTTCATTTTTTAAATAGTCCCGCCATTTTTTATCTGTAACATCTCCGGCCAGTATTCGACTTTTTTTACTCAAAGCTCCGGCTAATTCCTGTAAACGCTCTTCACGTCTGGCACACAGC
>CAZVVR010000176.1:0-3288 GCA_964630605.1 uncultured Mageeibacillus sp.
TTCTTCGATTATGTCGTCATCGATCTCACTGATAGCGTTGTAGATTTTTTTCTTATCATTATCTTTTTTGCTGAGATCTATATGATTATTCGCTGTTTTATTATTGTTTTCTTTTTCGGAAAAATTGTTATTAGTCATAGTGAAATACCTGCCTGTTCTAGAGAGACTTTTAGATTTTGGCGAAGGCGATACATGCGACCGGCCAGTTTGTTAGCAGTAGTGCGATGATCGGCAGCCAGCTTTTTTAATGAAAGACCATACCAGTAGCGCTGTACGAAAAGGATGCGGTCGTCGGCGCCGAGGGCGCGCAGCCAGTTGCTGATGTGGCGGGCCAGCTCGTGGGCGTCGACTTCCGCTTCGACGGTTTGGGCGGCGGGGATGATGTCGCCCAGCTCGTCCAGCATGACGTCGGCGGGGTTAAAGCGTTTTTGGGCGCGGTTTTTGTGCCAGACGTTGATCGCCAGATTGCGTACGATGCGGCCCAGGTAGGCGGACAGGGAATCCGGCTTTTGGGGCGGAATCGTGGTCCAGGCCTGGTAGTAGGTATCGCTGACGCACTCCTCGCAATCCTCGTGATCGGCGAGGATATTGTAGGCGATGCTGTGCAAAAGCCGGCCGTATTTGGTTGTGGTTTCAGTTATCGCTGTTTCGTCTCGAGCAAAAAACAGGGCGATAATTTCAGAGTCTTTCACGCTTTACTCCTTTTATAGCTGCAAATTTGCCTTCACTAATTAAGACAGGAAGGATGGTCAGATATTCGCTAATGTAAAAAACGCAAGCTTGGTTTGGTGCATAATTTGGTGCCAGGCACGATTCTATGCACTGCGTAATTTGGTGCCAGGCACGATTCTATGCACTGCGTAGTTCGGTGGCAGGCACGGAACTATGCCGAACTATAACTTACCCGAATTCTGTATAAATTCAACTTCTAATACCAGGGCGACTCCGTCCTTAACTCTGAAACGCACATTTTGTCCGGCGAAGCTCAGTCCGTAGATTCGTTCAGGATCCTTGTGGTAGGCCGGCCGGGGGTCCTGCGCCAAAACCTCACGCAGGGCTGCGTGCCGGTCAGCTGGGATTTTGGCCAGCAGATCAGGCGGTATTTCCACTTTCAGTGGTGTCCATTTATTTTCGGCAAGGTAAGCGTCCCGGGCTTCGGGACGGCAGTCAGCATAAGGAATGTAAGGTTTTATATCAAAAAGAGGAGTTTCGTTAAGAAGATCCGGTCCGGTGATTCGCAGAATAGGACCGTTGGGCGCTTCCCAGTCCACGCTCTCGAGTTGGACCAGAGAAAGCCCGATGGGATTTGGCCGGAAGGGTGAGCGCGTGGCGAAAACACCAAGGCGTGTGCTGCCGTCAAAACGCGGCGGCCTCACTGTAGGATGCCAACCTTTTTCGGTGTGCTCAGAAAAACACCAGAGCAGCCAAAGATGACTGAAACCCTCAATTCCACGCAGAGCTTCAGGGTTGCGGAAAGCCTTTTCAAACACGATCTCACCGCTGACCTCAGCCGCAAGACCTGCCTGCCTGGGAATGCCGAATTTTTCTGCAAAAGGAGTGCGCACTCTGGCGATGACCTCAAACGTATATTGTGTTTGCATCGAATATGGAGTTCCTTTCTCTTTAGCGAAAAACCGGGTGCCGTGCATAATTTGGTGCCAGGCACGATTCTATGCAGCGGGCACCGCAGCGGAGTGATTAGCAGTGCATAATTTGGTGCCAGGCACGATTCTATGCACTGCGCAGTTTGACATCAAATGTGCAGATCCTTTTTATTGAAAACGATCACTCCAAGTACGGATAGGGCAACTCCGATGGCAAGCAATACTCCTGTCTGTAGCAGGGCTGTCGATTCGGCGTTGATCAGGCCACTGGTATTGAACAGAGTGAAGAAGGTCGCGTACTTAAAGTTTTCCGCCGCTTCACCCTGGGTGCTCAGCATCTGCAGCACATAGGCGAGAACAGGAATGCCTGCGCCAAAGCCGAGGTTCCACTTGGTCTCGTTGGCAGCGCAGGAGCTCAAATAACAAATGCCCATTATGCAAAGCTGCAAGGCCAGGCATCCCATATTCAAAAGCACAAAGCCGCCGATGTTGAGTTTACCCGGAAACATCATTTCGGCCAGGAAAATCCCCAGCCCCGTGCAGTAAGCAATCATCAAAACCAAGCCGCTCACCAGCACCATCAGCTGAGTCACGGCCAGCTTAACGCGCGAGATGGGCGCTGCTAGTAAGTAGGCCATCGACCCCGAATCGACATGTTTTGCGATCAGCCGGTTTGCCAGGATGATGGTGAAGATCATGGGGAAAATCTGCATGATCATGCCATAAAGGTAGGCACCCATGAACTGGGTCAGGTTTTCGCCCGCCGGCATCATACCGAACATGGCCATCAAATCGGGCATCGCCTCTTCAAAGGTCTTGAGTGCGCTGCCCAGTTCCGGGTCGAACATCCACACAATGATGGCGAAGTAGAGCGTGTTGACCGCGGCAATAATCAGCCACAGGGGCAATGCGCTTTTTGCTTCTTTTTTATATAAAGCGCCGCTGATCATGATTCATCTCCGTAATACTGCAGGAAAATCTCCTCCAGGCTGAGGTTGGGTGCGGATAAATTCTCCAGCGGGTAGCGCGCCATCAGTTGTGTCAACTCCTTTAGATTTTCAAAAACTGTAAGCTCGACGGTCAGCCCCCGCACTTTTGTTTTGCCGCTATATTCAGCCGCGAAGGCCTGGGCCGCCTCTGCACTCGCCATAGTCAGATGGTAGCGCCGCAGCCGGCTCTGCTTTAGGATCTCAATATCGTCCTCCGCTGCCAGCTTGCCCTTGCGGATGATGGCGACCCGGTCGCAAGTCCGTTCCACCTCTTCAAACATATGAGAAGACAAAAGCACAGTTTTGCCTCGTTTTTTTTCTTCTAAAATCAGGTCTACAAAACGATTTTGCATCAGTGGGTCGAGGCCGCTGCTGGGCTCGTCCAAAATAAGGACGTCGGGGTCGTGCATGAAGGCGGCGGCGATGCCGACCTTCTGACGGGTGCCCTTGCTCATCTTTTTGATTTTTGCGGAGGCATCCAACTCTAGAAGGGCGGTGAGCTCCTGGGCGTAGGAAAAGGAGGAGACCCGCTTCATATGGCCGATAAAGCGGATGAAGCTCCTGCCCGTCATATGATCCATAAAGGCGATTTCCCCCGGGAGATAGCCCAGCGTGCGCTGGATGGTTGCCGCCTTTGAGAAGCAATCCATCCCATTGATGGTGGCGGCACCGCCATCCGGCCGGATAAAGCCCAT
>CAZVVR010000177.1:0-3235 GCA_964630605.1 uncultured Mageeibacillus sp.
GTGGCCCTGCTCCGTGATATTGATGAAGAGAAAAATATTAGTACCAGGCTTTTGGAAAGTGAACGCAGTAAATCAGTTTTGATCTCGAATCTGCACGGTATGGCATATAGATGCAGTTATGACCGGGACTGGACCATGGAGTTTGTTTCATCGGGCTGCCATGTGCTGTGTGGTTGTGATCCTGAAAAGTTGCAGGGTAATAAAGATTTTTCTTTTAACGAACTTATTGCACCTGAATATCGTGAGCATCTCTGGAAAGAATGGAAAACAGCTCTGGACGACAAAGCCCGGTTTCAAAGTGAGTATGAAATAATTGATGCCAACGGCGTCCGTAAATGGGTTTTGGAAATCGGTGAGGGTGTTTTTGACGAAACTGGTCAAGTAGAGGCTCTCGAAGGCATAATAATTGACATTTCGGATCGTAAAAAAATTGAAAACCAGCTTAGATATGTTACCGAGCATGATGATTGGACTGACTTATATAATCTCTATTATCTGGAAAAGATGCTGCGAAAAGATCAAGAATCCGGAGAGCCAAAAAAGAGCGCACTTGTTTGTGTCAATTTAAATTCAATGTATTCTTTAGGCCTGAAATATGGAATGTACTATGCTCAAAAATTAATTAAGAAGATTGCCGACTCTCTGTTGAAGATCAGTAATGAGCAGAGAATGATATTTTCTTCAGCTTCTTATCGTTTTGTGTACTACATAAAAGAGTATAAAGACAAGTCGGATCTGTTAAATTTTTGCACCAGGGTAGTTAACGTGCTTCACACATTTCTCGATGTAGAGAGAATAGGATTTGGCATCGGAGTGTATGAAATCAATGATCTTAAAAAGAACGAGATTGAGGAAACATTCAAGAAACTGTTGCTGGCTTCGGAAGAAGCTCTGGCTGCAAGTTCCGATGATAGCAACATCTATTTTTATGACAATAAACTGGAACAACGAGTTTATCGCAACAATATCATTCAGCAAGAGCTGGCCGCAGTCGCTGAAGGAGAGAAACAGGAACGTGTGTCCGTGCAGTTTCAGCCAATTATAGATCTCAGTGATAATAGTATCTCGGATTTTGAAACTTTGGCAAGATTTAACACCAATGAACTGGGATTGATTTCCCCTCTGGAGTTTATTCCTATAGCTGAAGAAACCAAGGATATTATTCCTATAGGCAGGCTTATTCTGGAAAAAGCTTGCCGGTTTTTAAAAAAACTGAAATCGTGTGGTCATGACTGCATAAACATTTCAATTAATATTTCCGCTGTGCAAATACTATCTAAGGATTTCGTTGAAAATACAATCACAATTTTGTCCGAACTGGATCTTGATCCTAAAAACATACACCTGGAATTGACTGAATCAGTATTTTCAGAAAACATAGATCAGATAAATTCTGTTTTCCGGCAACTAAATGACTATGGTATAAAAATTTCCATCGACGATTTTGGTACTGCGTATTCCTCTTTGTCCAGACTCAGAGAATTGCAGGTTGATACTATTAAAATTGACCGGCCTTTTATTGCGAAAATCAATGATTTAGATAAAGAGATAACTATAACAAGTGACATAATTTCGATGGCACATAAGATGGATCTGCTTGTAGTTGCCGAAGGGGTTGAGACAAAATACCAATATGATTATTTAAAACAGTTTAACTGCGATAAAATTCAGGGCTTCCTGATCAGCAAGCCCCTGGACGAACAAGAAGCTTTTACCTTTGCAGAAAACTGGGGTAATAACTACTAACTCCAGATATTTTGGGGCTGGGTTAGCTAAGCGATAACAAAGGGAGTTTTACATGAAAAAATTAACCTCAATCATACTTTCGTTTATTCTTATCTTGCTTGTGCTCATTGCTCCGGAAGCTGCCGCAAATGAGATTACAGCCAAAGAACTGACGGTTGCCTTTACTCACGATTTACATTCGTATTTGGACAGAAAAACCTTTGATTTTGACGGTAAAACGCATGAAGTAGGCGGTTTTGGCAAAATTAAAACCATTTTGGACGAAATTAATGCTGAAAATAATAGTCTGGTCGTGGATGCAGGCGATTTTTCCATGGGAACTCTTTACCAAACCTTGTTCTCAGAACAGGCGATAGAATTAAGGATGCTGGGTTATTTAGGCTATGATGCCGTTACCCTGGGCAATCACGAATTTGATTACGGCAGCGACGGTTTGGCTGAGATGTTGAAGTCCGCTTTGGACAGTGGTGAACGCCTTCCCGCAATAGTGGCATCAAATATCAATTTCGACGAATCCAACAGCGGAAATGCCGTATTTTTACAAGATACTATGGCAGATTACGGCGCTGCCGAATACATAATATTGGAAAAGGAAAATGTTAAAGTTGCGCTTTTTGGAGGTTTAGGTGATGACGCAGATAAAAGTGCTCCTAACAGTGAGCTTGTTTTTACCAACATAGTTGAGCAAGCACAACAAACTGTTAGAAAAATTGAAGAACAGGAAAATGCTGATATTATTGTCTATCTGTCCCACGCTGGAACCTGGTCAGACCCGGAGAAGTCTGAAGATGAAATTTTAGCCAAAGCAGTGCCGGAAATTGACCTTATAGTCAGTGGTCATACCCACACGATGCTGGCAGAACCTATAATTGCCGACAAAAACTATATTGTCAGCTGTGGTGAATATGGCAGCCATGTTGGCCGAATTGATTTGGTTCAAAATATGAAAGGCGACTGGGATTTAAAAAGTTACAGGCTGATTTCTGTAGATGAAACCATAGCAGCTGATCCTGAGACTTTGGAAAAAATTGACGGATATAGAGAATACGTCAACGATTTTCTGAATGAATACGGTTTTGACAGCTATGATCAAGTAATTGCCTATAGTCCCTATACCTTTACAGGATTAAGAGAAATGAATGCAACTCATGCAGACCAAGCTATGGGGAATCTTATTTCTGATGCAATTAGATACGGCGCTGCAGAAGCTGAAGAGAATAATCACGTCCCCATAGACGTTTCAGTTGTGCCGGTAGGAATCATCAGAGCTACCTTTAATGCCGGACCCATTACTATCTCTGACATCTATGAAGTGATGTCTTTGGGTATTGGTGCCGACGGTATTCCCGGTTATCCTCTGGCCAGTGTCTATCTGACCGGAAAAGAACTTAAAACTATTGCCGAGATAGATGCATCCATAACGCCAATCTTCGAATCGGCGCAGCTATATGCATCAGGATTAACTTACACTTTTAATCCCCATAGAATA
>CAZVVR010000178.1:0-3164 GCA_964630605.1 uncultured Mageeibacillus sp.
AATCCGATTGCCACACCCTGATTATCGGGAAATGCAGTTCCAATAAAGGTAATAACTACCGGATAAACAAGCGCACAACCAAAGCCTGCCAGCGCGACCAGGATTGATGCGATCCTGACAAGTAGTGCTCCGCCCTCCAGAAAACCTACGATGGTTAATCCTATAATGGCAGATGTCATAAGCAGAGAGCTTGCTATCAGGAGTACATCACTTCTCTCGCCCTTGTAAAAGAGCCGGACACCTATACGTCCAAACAAGAGACCTACCCAAAAAAGCGATACCATAAAGGACCCTTGAGCCGGAGAAGCAAAAAATACGGTGACGAAATATTCCGCGATCCAGTTGGAAATACCCAGCTCCACGCCAACATATAAAAGCAAACTGGTAAATCCTAACCAATATGCCGGGTGCCTAACCAGGGACACCTTCTTTTTATTGTTTATCTTATCCGGCCCGTCTTTGATTAAGTCCAGAGGAAGCAGGGGTATAGTAAAAGCAAAAAGAATAAATATTACAGCAATGCCTCTATATACAAAGGCCCACGGAAGTGCAGCATTCAAGAGAAGTCCGATGACGAAGGGACCTGTAACGGCACCGATGGAAAAGGCCCCGTGTACTAAATTCATGGCCCTTCCCGAACCTGGTCTTTCCATACGTATTGTCGCGTAATTGACCACAAGTTCAAGAAAGCCCTGGCCTATACCGATCGCCAGGTTGAGAAAGACATTAACAACTAATGACGTGGTTCTGGCAAAAAACATCAGCCCAATAAAGAGAACAACAATACCGGAAATAATTGTTGTTCGGATACCTATATGTTTTATTAAATTGCCGGCAAGAAAGTTTGCTGAAAAAAAGCCGACAGCTCCCGCCGCTATAACGATTCCTGCTTCAGCATAGGTCCAGTCAAAGTCCTCCAAAATGCGAGGAAGCGTCGCTCCGATAATTGTCATTGACATGCCAAGGACAATAAAAAGGAGAAATAAAGCTGCGAAAAGTCGCCGGAATGGTTTTTCTACAATAGACATAATAATCAGATTGTTAATCATAAAAACGTTTTTGGCAAGTATAAATCCGGTAAAAGGTTAATTCACTCAAACTCATCTTGACTTCTAAACTGAGCTGATGTTAGCATTGCTTATAGCCATATGCCTATATGGGCATATGGCTATAAGCAATACACTAAATTATCTTCTGGAGGAAAGTCCGGTGAGTAAAAAAACTAAAAAGAGTCTTGCCGTTATTGTCGTGGTGTTTTTGCTGGCCTATTTCATGCCGATTGAAAGTGCAAGCTTCCGGTCAGCTATTCTGGCAGCTTTCACCATGCTCAAAGATTACGCCAGAGAACATGTACTCCTATGTCTGATTCCTGCCTTTTTCATAGCAGGTGCCATAGTCGTATTCATTTCCCGGGATTCTGTAATTAAATATTTTGGAGCCAATGCCAAAAAGTGGCTTTCATATACAACTGCTTCCGTCTCCGGCTTTGTCCTCGCCGTCTGCTCCTGCACCGTCTTGCCTCTGTTCGGCGGTATTTATGCCAAAGGAGCCGGAATCGGCCCTGCGACAACCTTTCTATATGCAGGTCCGGCCATTAATATTACAGCAATCTTAATTACAGCAAATGTGCTGGGCTGGAAGCTGGGCTTTGCCAGAATAATTGCTGCCGTTATCTTCAGCATCCTTATCGGTTTATTGATGCAATTTATTTTCAGAAAAGAAGAAAAGGAACGAATCAGCCTGCTGCAAGCTTCTGAACAGACTTTTATCATTGATGAGGATACGGAATCGAAACCTTTGTGGCAGACCATCGTATTCGTAGCCTCTATGATCGGCATACTGCTTTTTGCCAACTGGAAAGAGCCCGCAAGTGCAGCCGGCCCCGGAAGATTCATCTTCAACTACAAGTGGATTATCACTGCAGTATTTCTGCTGGTCGTCATTTATACGGCTGTGAGATGGCTCGATAAACAGGAAAAAAGATCCTGGCTGGATGAAACTGTAAGCTTCGCCCTGCAGATCCTTCCTCTTCTTTTTGCAGGCGTCATGATCTCCGGAGTCTTGTTCGGATTACCCGGAGTCACTGAAGGCATTGTTCCCTCCGCCTGGGTCGCTTCTCTGGTCGGCGGCAACTCCGTAGGAGCCAACCTCTTTGCCTCAATTTCGGGAGCCTTTATGTATTTTGCTACACTTACGGAAGTACCAATATTGCAGGGACTGATTGGAGCCGGCATGGGTCAGGGCCCGGCACTTGCTCTTCTGCTGGCCGGACCGGCACTGTCTCTGCCCAGCATGCTCGTGATCCGGAGCATCCTGGGAAACAAAAAGACCATAGTTTATGTTTCGCTTGTTGTGATTATGTCTACCATAGCGGGACTAATCTTTGGTAGCATAATCTAAGATGAAACAATAATTTCAGGAGTGAAAAAGATATGATACAGAAAACAAAATTATACTTGCTCACAGGTTTTTTAGGAGCCGGTAAAACAACATTTCTCAGCAGCGTTCTAAACGATTTGCCCGATAAAAAAGTCGCGGTAATAATGAATGAATTTGGCAAGGTCGGTATCGATGGGCCGATCATTCAAAAGGATGGCATGGAACTCGTCGAATTAAACAGAGGTTCCATCTTCTGTTCCTGCCTGCAGCTAAACTTCGTCTCAGCCCTGGTAGAAATGTCGGACAGAAATATGGAATACGTTTTTGTGGAAAGTTCGGGACTTGCTGATCCGTCTAATATTGGCGAGTTTTTGGAAGCCGTAGAGGTCGCAAAGGGTGATGTCTATGACTATAGCGGAGCCATCACTATCGTAGACGGTGTGCATTTTCTGCAGCAGGTTGAGGATATAGAAACCGTAAAAAGGCAGCTGAAATTCAGCAACCTGGTTATCATCTCCAAGGTCGATTTAATCGATGAGGAAACGCTGGATCAGATCAAACTGAAAATCCGGGAAATTAATAAGACAGCTGACATTGTTGAATCCGACAACGGCAATTATAATTATGATTTTCTGAGTAAAGATCTGCTGGCATCCGGATGGCTTGAGTCTGAAGACACCAGCAATACTCCCGAGAACCGACCGAAGACACTGACGCTGACCTACGATGAGGAGCTTCACAAGGACAAGCTGCTGGAGTTTTTAAATATTATCAAAAAAGACAGC
>CAZVVR010000179.1:0-3155 GCA_964630605.1 uncultured Mageeibacillus sp.
AGCAAAAGGGCATTGACCTTCTGTTGCACATCATCGACGAATTGTTAGCTGAAGATGTACAGTTGGTGATTCTTGGTACCGGCAATCAGGAGTATGAGCGTAAACTTGCCGAAGCCGCAAAAAGGCATCCGGAGAATATGCGAGCTTTAATTAAGTTTGACAGCAAGCTGGCCCGCCGCCTGTATAGTGCAGGTGATATTTATCTGATGCCTTCAATTTTTGAACCCTGTGGCTTATCACAGATGATCGCAATGCGTTACGGTACCTTACCTGTTGTTCGGCAAACAGGTGGTCTGGCCGATACAGTGCAGGCCTATGATAAATTCAAATATACGGGTACAGGCTTTGGCTTTCTCAATATAAACGCCCATGAATTGCTTTTTACCGCAAAAGAAGCCATTGGAGTCTACAAAAACAACCCTGACGCCTGGAATAATATGGTGCGGGCAGCCATGTACAGCGAATTTTCCTGGGACCAGCCTGCCGATGAGTATATTAAACTTTACCAGGATATTATAAAGGAGACCTCTCGGATTGACTGATGTAATACTGAATCATTTTATAAATGATGAAAACTACAGATCACCAATGGGGGCTGTTCCTGCCACTACCGCACTTACTCTAAGATTGGATGTTAATAAGTCTGCGGAAGAAATAAAATCGGTGCGTATTTACTACGCCTATGGCTTAAAGGATTTTTTCCCTGGCTTTATCCCCATGGAATGTGACCGGGCTGACAAAAACACGAGTTCCTTTAAAAAAACCGTACATATGGATGATGTAGCTGGCTTGTTTTTTTACTGGTTCGAGGTACGCTTGCAGGATGAACGTTATCGGTGGTGTTTTCCGGACCCGGACAGCACCAACTTAAAGGGTATTACACTGACCGACAGCCTTCATTTTTCGCTGAGCGGCAAAGAGGAGATTCCCGGTTTTCAGGTTACAGTTTATGAACCTGATTTCAAAACTCCGGACTGGATGAAAGGTGCTGTAGTTTATCAAATATTCCCGGATCGTTTTAATCGTGGAGAAAATTTTGAAAAAAAACTAATTGAACCTTACCTCAGATATCCGGAAAGAATCTGGCACGATGACTGGCAGGATGATGTGGACATTGAGGGTAGAGAACCCATAGGCTATGAAGCCTGTGATTTTTTCGGTGGTACTTTGCAGGGTATAAAAGAAAAACTGCCGTATATTGCTTCTTTTGGAGTTGACTGTATTTATCTCAATCCGATATTCCAATCTCGTTCTAATCACCGCTACGATACCGGAGATTACTTTAAAATAGATCCATTGCTCGGTACCGAAGATGACTTTCGTGAGCTTTGCGCAGCAGCGGAAAAGTATAATATTTCCCTGCTTTTGGATGGTGTTTTCAGCCATACAGGGGCAGATAGTAAATATTTCAATAAGTACGGCCGCTATGACAGTATCGGAGCTTGGCAGGAAAAGACCGAAAATAAAATTTCTTGCTTTACGTCCTGGTATAAATTTGCCGGAGTTGAGGGGTCAACAGTTCCTGCAGCTAAAATTGATGGAAAAAGAAAGTTAATTTATGAGTCCTGGTGGGGCCACACTAATCTACCCAATGTCAGAGAAACAGAGCTGTCGTATAAAAATTTCATCTGCGGTGAAGACGGGGTTTTGGCTTATTGGTTAAAGGCCGGTGCCCGCGGTTACCGTTTGGATGTATCGGATGAAATTCCGGATCCTTTTCTGCGCACTTTGCGTTCACGGGTAAAGGCTGAGAAAGAAGACGCCTATATTGTAGGAGAAGTGTGGGATCTTCCCAGCTCGCAAATCAGCTACGATGCCCATCGTGATTTTGTTTTCGGGCGTACCCATGACGCTACAACCAACTATCCGGCACGGGAAGCAGTTTTTTCCTGGCTGCTGAATTATGACGATGCGAAAAAAATCAGAGACAAGTTTAACTATTATCAGCTTATTATGCCGCGTGAAGTCTTATATGCGATGTTGAATCCGCTCGGAAGTCATGACACCGAACGGGTAGTCAACGTGCTGTCCGGTGCCAGTACACCGGCTAAGAGAATAGATCAGAAGCGGTATAAGCTGTCTCGCCGAGAAAGAGAACTGGGACAAGCCCGTTTGGTTTTGGCTTTACTGTTGCAGGTAGCTTTTCCCGGCGCAGCACTTTTGTATTACGGTGATGAACGGGCGCTGGAAGGTTTTAAGGATCCCTTTAACCGCCGCACTTATCCCTGGCAGCAAAAGGAACCTGAGCTCACTGATGTCTTTCGCGCGATTCTGAAGCTGCGCCATGAACATGCTGTCTTACGTACCGGAGAAGCCGAAATGTCTGCAGTGTCTGCTGATGTGCTTCAGATCAGACGTTATCTTAATGCACCGGAAACAGAAACAGGTGAATGGACTGACGCATTCGGGCAGCCCGCAGCAGGCGAAAAAGAGTTATTCGTCCTCTGTAATCGTTCTGAAAGCGAGTCGGATCCACTGGATATTCTGGGCGGTAAAAGTCTTGCTCCCATGAGCGGAGCCCTGGTTCTGGGAGCAGATATCAAATATTTTAAAGCCTGAGCACCATCACAAAGAAATTTATAAAAAGGGCATCCCGGCCGGGATGCCCTTTTAAACATTATATAGGCAACTAAGATTTATTCATTTTTTACAACATCGTCAGAGACGGTGTTATTTTGCCCGCTGACTGCAGCCAGCTCTTTCTTTTTTTTGCGCTTTTTAACAAAATGAATAATCAGGATTATAAAGACCACTACTAGGATAAGAGGTGAGCCAATAATTAATCCAGTGAAAACGTACTGGACCAACAAAAGCAGTACCGTGCCCAGCCTGCTGAAACCGGAGGTTATGAAGTACTTTATGTGCTCCCAGGACAAAGGCTCCAACTCACTCGGTTTTTCGAGCAGCGGATCTTTTTCCTGAAAAATTTCAATATAGATTTTTGAATTAAGAGTAAGTGCGTCCAGGCGCTTTATGCGCCCTTGCAACGACTCCAGCTCCAAAGTCAGCTGGTCAATTCGTGCCTGTACCTGAAGTGTTTCTTCGACATTCCGGGCTTGCTTCAGCAATCCACTGTAATGATCAAGCAGATCTTGCGTAGTTTTCAGGCGGGTTTCAGTATCATAGTAGGTGTCAGTGACATCTTCGCTTGTTAC
>CAZVVR010000180.1:0-1665 GCA_964630605.1 uncultured Mageeibacillus sp.
GTTTTTGACTATTGCCTATTTTCTAGCAGAGTTGCTGTTGAACCTGATCTTCGGTGGTCTGGCCCAATTCTTCGGATGGGTAAAATTGTATGGAGCGTCAAGTGCAATGAACACCGTGAACTCTATCTTTGGTAGTATTCTTTATCTTGCCCTGATTGTCTTCTCCGTTCTTGCTGTAATTAATCTGCTCCGCGAAAAAGATGCGAACTTACCTCTTATCTCCAAAATGGCAGCCGGAGATTTCAAGTCGTCAGCCAAAGCTAAAAGCAAGGCAGCAGCACCTGCTCAAGCTTCTTATCCCGGCGATGCAATGCAGTACCAAACGCAATATACGCCCGCACAACCAGCCCGGCCGGAGCAAGCCGCAGCGCCAGTGCAAACACAATATACGCCGCCTGTACAACCGACACAACCGGCACAGCCGGAGCAAGCCCCCGAGCCAGTGCAAACGCAATCTGCAGTGCCTCAGCCGGCCGAACCTGTTGCTGCGCAACCGCCCCCCACACAAGCAGCGCCTTCTGATCAAGTGCCGGCAAATGCAGCTCAGGCTGCTGATCCTTCAGCTGCCAGGGTTTGCCCTGCCTGTTCCGCACCTTTGCGTGAAAATGCAATCTACTGCTCTGAATGTGGTACCAAGGTAGAGTAGCATTTTAAACAACTACGATTAAAGATAAGCGCAGAGGTAAAATTTCGTGGATTGATTTTCCGTTAAATGCAGTTAAAGCTGCTTTCGGGAAGGGTGACAGTGATGCAAAAAATACAATGGCAAATTAGTGTTCCTATATTTAGAAATTCACTTATTTTAAAACAATTGGGTCTTGCCATCGGCATTCCTTTCGGCCTGATCACTCTGGTGCTCGCTTTTTCTGCCGGTAAGAGCATCTATGCACTTTATGGATTGGCCCTTATCGGCTTGCTGCTGTTTTTAACATGGGCTTTTGTGATGATAATATTTCGAGGTAAATATGAGGCTGAGTTTATTCTGGATGATAAAGGGGTACTCTGCCGGACGCAATCCAAACAAGCTAAGAAAAATCGGCTTATAAACAGACTCGCCATTGTCCTGGGTCTGTTATCTGCCCAGCCGGCAGCAGCAGGTTCCGGTATGTTGGCCCAGTCAAGACAAGAGGTTTTCCTGCCTTGGAGGCAAATTAACAAGGTTAAATACAATAAAAAAGGCCATACCATTCTTTTAAGGTCCGGTTGGTTAAATAGCGTAGCCTTGTTCTGTGTACCGGAAAATTATCCCCAGATTGAAAGTATAATAATGCAGCAGACTGCGCAGGTTGGCAGAGTTTGAAAACTGCAGTTTTGCAATTTATTGTACCGAATATAAATTGCAGAAAAGACGAAAAACTTCAATTATTCCTTTTTGTAACATATTCACTACAAGGAATTCTCTCCCAGACCCCTCTGTCATACTTAAATTATCCGTAATGGAAAGGAGAATGACATGAACATGGAAATGGCAAAAAGAGAAACTGCAACAGTCTTAAGACAGATAAAGAACGATCATGATACTGTACGAGAGTTAATGGCCAAAATTGATCAAGCTCAAACGGTCAACTGGGAAGATGTGATAACGCTTTATACATTTTTCAAAGGACATTTTCATGCGGAAGAAGAAGTTGTCTTTCCCGCCCTCAGGACAATCAGCCAGCATGC
>CAZVVR010000180.1:1765-3109 GCA_964630605.1 uncultured Mageeibacillus sp.
GCCAGCATGCGAGGAGAAACAAATGCCGAAATCTGATATAGCCCTTATAGGGCTCGGTGTGATGGGGCAAAACCTGGTTCTAAATATGGAAAGTAAGGGTTTTACTGTCAGCGTGTACAACCGCAGTACACATAAAGTGGATCTTTTCATTAACGGGCGGGCGGCGGATAAAAACATAACTGCAGCTTATAGTCTGGAAGATTTAATTGATCAGCTGAAAAAACCCCGGATTGTGATGTTAATGGTTAAGGCAGGAAGACCTGTTGATGACTTGATAGATGAACTCATACCTTTGCTGGCAGAAGGCGACGTTGTAATTGATGGCGGTAATTCTCTTTGCCAGGATACAATGCGTCGCAGAGAATTTGTTGAAAGTCAAAATATACACTATATGGGCATAGGCATATCCGGAGGCGAAAAAGGAGCACTGACCGGGCCTGCTATAATGCCAGGGGGTTCTGAAGAAGCCTGGTCGCTGGTTAAAGATATATTTCTGGCAATAAGTGCCCGCGTTGAAGAAGCAGAGCCGACCTGCAAATTGATCAGCCACGGAGGTGCAGGTCATTTTGTAAAAATGGTTCATAATGGTATCGAATACGGTGATATGCAGCTGATAGCTGAAACTTATCACATCATGCGTGACATATTTGGTCTCAAAAACGAACAAATTCATCAGACCTTTCTGCAGTGGAACCAAACAGAACTAAATTCATATTTAATTGAGATTACAGCGGATATATTTACAATCAAAGAAGACGATTCATTTCTTGTAGACAAAATTTTGGACTCTGCTGCTCAAAAGGGAACCGGGCTCTGGGCAGCCAGTATGGCTCTGGAAACAGGAGTGCCGCTCACGCTGATTACAGAGGCAGTTTACAGCCGTTTTTTGTCAACCTTGAAACAAGAACGGCTGGCAGCTGCAAAAATCCTACAGGGTCCTGAGCAAGAAGCGCGTAAAGAAACAAAAGAACAGCTGGCAGATTTGTGGCATGCGCTTTTTGCTTCCAAGATAATATCTTATGCTCAGGGTTTTGCCCTGTTGAGAGCTGGCAGCGAAAATTACGGTTGGCAGCTTGACTACGGAGAAATTGCACTTGGTTGGCGGAGCGGCTGTATTATACGCAGCAGTTTTTTGGAAGCTATCAGTCAGGCTTTTTCTGAAAACAGGAATTTACCCAATCTAATGTTGAATGACTATTTTAAAGAAAAACTCTGTTTGGCGCAGAAACCCTGGCGGCGAATTTTGTCAGCAGCAGTCATGGCAGGCTTGCCTACACCTGCCATGAGCTCAGCCCTGAACTATTATGACGGGTATCGTTCTGAACGTCTGCCAGCCAATCTTTT
>CAZVVR010000181.1:0-3103 GCA_964630605.1 uncultured Mageeibacillus sp.
GATCTACGGCATTATCATGATGTCGCTCGGGATTGTTACGCTTATAACAGGTTTGGCTCTTTTAATCCGCTTTATCAGAATGCGTATCAAGTATGGAAGAGGGAGTTATTTTCTCTTGATACTAGCGATCCTGTTTTTCATGGTCGTCTTCCTCTTTGTGATGGGTCTTGTTTCAAATATCCTCCTCGGATTAATATTTATGGCTTATGCCTTTTTTACCATTGTCAGCGCCTTTTCCCTCCGTTTATTCAACAGGGGGCTCTTTTGGACAATACTGATGCTTGGATTTTTGCTGTTTATTGGTGGACTGCTGATTATCGGACTGAATATCGCTTTAAAACCTGAAATGATCGGAATCTATCTCGCTACTGTTATCGGGGTGACCATGCTTGTGAATGGATTTGTATTTATCCTTCTTGCTGCCGGAAACCGACTGTCAGAACGCAAAGACATTAAGGGCGTTCCGCCGGAAACCAGAAATCAGCCCTAAGAATCCGGGAGATTTATTGGAAGTCGCACAGTGCAGTTAGGGGGGCGCCAGGCAGATGAAACAAATCCTTGCCCGTATCCCAACTCAGCGCAGCAATATGTATTTCATGTCATCCATGTATTTGCCCAACTGTTCGGCATAGTATCTGTCTTGTTTCACAAACTTAAAGCCGCATTTTTCAATAACTCTCCTGGATTGATGATTGGTGGAAAAATGACCGACGGTTAAAGCATCCAAAGCAAGTTCTTTAAAGGCATATTTAATTACAGCTTTCACCGCTTCCGGCATCAAGCCCCGGCCCCAATAATCTTTTGCCAGCACATAGCCGATTTCTTTTAGTTTAAGATGCTTGTATTTCGGATCATCATTGGCCCAGGAAGGATGTAAGCTAATAGAACCGATAACCTTATTAGTTTTCTTATCTACAATGGCAAAAACAAATTTACTTTTAATGAATAATTGCAGTATTTCACTGGATTCTTCGATCGAAGTATGGTGTTTCCAGCCCGCCATTTCGCCAACTCCCGCAACCGAAGCATATTCATAAAAATCGTTTAAATCGCTTTCCTGCCAGGGGCGCAAAAGCAAGCGCCGGCTTTCAAGTTGGGTAGCTGTGATATCTATTTCTATATCCATTTTACATACTTCCCTCAAGCGATGGCTTGATTTAAAAGGGTGAACAAAATGAAGAACTAACGATATTATTTAAAGTTTAGCCAATCTAAGACGCTGTGACTAGATATTTCTCTGTTTATTTAGTTTTTTTAAAAATTTGGAAAGGCCTTTACTGATTTACTCTCTCTTAGAGTCTGTCGCGCGCGGTGGACAACATCAGCTTGAGACGATTTTCCTGGTTGACCTTGCTGGCACCGGGATCATAGTCCACGGCGACGATATTAATGTCAGGATTTCTTTCCTTGATGGGCCGCATCATGCCTTTTCCGCAGACGTGATTGGGCAGGCAGCCGAAGGGCTGTACGCAGACAATATTCTTGATGCCGCTGTCAGCCAGTTCCAGCATCTCGGAAGTAAGCAGCCAGCCCTCGCCCATTTTGACACCGTTACTGATATAACCGTCGTTTAAGGCAATGACATGCTCGAAAGGACAGGGAGCATCAAAGCTGCCTTCTTCTTCCAGCAATGCGATCAGGTCCCGCTTTTTCTTGCAAAGATATTCATAGGCTATTTTGCTGCCCCAATATGCCAGGCCGCCACGGCCATAAAATTTCTTATCGATGATACCGTTGTAAGAACAATAAGTTAAAAAGTCGAGCAAGCCGGGGGTGGTGACTTCGGCTCCTTCTTTGTTCAGAAAATCAACCAGATTGTTATTGCCCAAAGGAGCGTACTTAACGTAACTTTCGCCTACTATGCCGACTTTGACTGCCTTGCGTTTTTCCTTGGGAATGGCGGCAAAATCCTTAATTATTTCACGGCAAATATCCTTGCTGTGCCGTCTGAACAGTTTACTGTCCGCACCGATATCTTCCCCGAGGCGTTTGATCCATTCTGCTTCCAGCACCTCGGCGTCACCGGCCTTTATCTCGTAAGGCCTGGTCTGATTGACCAAAAGCCAGAGCAAGTCGCCGTAAAGGACGGCATCGAGCAGGCCCAGCAATTGCTTGAGACTGAGTTTGAAACCGGAATGGTCTTCCAGGTCTGAGAAACTGAATGAGATCACCGGTACATAGCCGAAACCGGCCTTATCCAGAGCCTTGCGCAGCAGAGAAATATAGTTTGACGCACGACAGCCGCCGCCGGTCTGAAAGTAGATCAGGGCAGTCTTGTGGGGATCATACTTGCCGGACATCAATGCATCCAGAAATTGGCCAATCACCAAAATGGCCGGATAGCAGGCGTCGTTATGAACATAGCGCAGACCCAGCTCGGTGATCTCCGGACCGTCTGTTTCCAGAAGCTCCATGTGAAAGCCGTAAGTATTCATGAAATTACAGATCAGTTTAAAGTGAGCGGGCAGCATGTTCGGCGCCAGTATGGTGTAGTCTGCTTTCATCTCTTCTGTAAATTCAATGTAATATTTATTTGTTGCTGTTGCCATTTTTGGCCTCCAGTGCACCGATTAAGCTGCGCAAGCGAATGCGAACCGCACCCAGATTGCTGATATCGTCAATTTTGATTTGAGTATAAAGTTTGCCGCGGTTTTCCAAAATAGAGCGAACCTCGTCACTGGTGATCGCATCGACGCCGCAGCCAAAGGAAAATAACTGGACCAGTTCGACGTTTTCATTTTCTGCTGCAAAAAGGGCAGCCCGATAAAGACGAGCGTGGTAGGTCCACTGATTGAGTACGCGCGTCTTGATTTTCGGTGCCAGATCACAAACGGAATCTTCAGTGACCACAACAAAGCCCAGTGAGCTGGCCAGGCGGTCGATACCGTGGGAAATTTCCGGATCTACGTGATAGGGACGTCCGGCCAGCACCAGAATCCTGTGGTCGTGCTCCCGGGCGTAAGCAAGAGCGTCTTTTCCTGCCTGCCTGACATCATCCTTATATTTTTCAAAAGCCTTAAAACCGGCCCTGACCGCCTTGCGCATCTCAAATCTGCTGATTGTGGGATCTATTTCCCTGATATGGCGATGCAAGGTACGGGTC
>CAZVVR010000182.1:0-3090 GCA_964630605.1 uncultured Mageeibacillus sp.
GATGAGGACGGGCATTTTCTATGGCCCGGTTTTGGGGAAAACAGTCGCGTTTTAGCCTGGGTTGCCGGACGCTGTGAAGGAACAGCCGGGGCAGAAAAAACTGCCATAGGCTATTTGCCGCGGCTGGAGGATCTTGATCTCAGCGGTCTGGATATTAATCCGGCAGACATGGCAGAAGTCCTGCGTATCGACAAAAAAGCCTGGCAGCAGGAAAGCGAGCAAATTGCCGGTCACTTTGCCAGTTACGAAGAACGCATGCCACAAGAGCTTTTTGACGAACTGAAGGCTTTGCAGAAAAGGCTGGCAGAGTGAGGGAATAGGGGAATAGAGGAATATGGATAAAGCTGAACAAAATGAACTGCTTCAGGCAGGAAATTGTGATGATTTTATTTACCAGCAGGAGCTTAAGCAAAAAGAAGTCAAATTTATGCCTAAGGTCGAGACAGCCCTGCGTAAAAAAATTATAACCCTACCTGATGTAATTTATAAAGCTTCAGGTTTATTACTTATGCGCCGCAGGATTAAATCTCTGGTTTTCACCACTGATGTTGCTATAATGCGCAACCATAATGGGAATGCTTTGATGGTTGTTTATCCTTTCACTCCTGAGCTTGTCATAACTCAAGCTGCTATTTCGGTCGCCAACGTGCCGGTATTTGCCGGTGTTGGCGGGGGTACCACGACAGGTAAACGTTCTATTGGTATTGCTTTCCAGGCCGAGCTGATGGGTGCGGCAGCTGTTGTGGTAAACAGTCCGACCCCAAATACCGTAATTAAAAATATGAGCAGAACAGTAGATATTCCGGTTGTGGCCACGGTTGCCTCCATGTTCGATGACATTGCGGGCAAGGTTGAAGCGGGAGCAGCGATACTAAATATTTCCGGTGCCAAAAACACGCCAAATTTACTTAGAAAAGCCAGAGAAATTGTGGGGCCGGAGTATCCGATCATTGCTACCGGAGGAGCCAGTGAAGAAAGCATCCTCGAGACAATAAAGGCCGGAGCCAACGCCATCACCTACACTCCTCCTACATCGGCGGAAATTTTCGCAGAATCTATGATTAAATACCGTGAAGATTCCGAGAGAAAAGCACGCGCTGCCAGATTTGAATAATTATCTTAATTAGGGATATAAAATAAGGATAAGGATTAACCGACATGTCTAACCAAACTTTAATGCCTGCACAAGATGAAAAATTTAATTTCAAAAATATACGTACCGGTCGCAAAAGTGGTGTGCTTCTGCATATTACCAGCCTTGCTTCGCCTTATGGTATCGGCACCTTAGGAGCAGCTGCCTGTGAATTTATAGATTTCCTGGCTCAGGCCGGGCAGTGTTACTGGCAAATACTTCCTATAGGTCCAACCGGTTTTGGCGATTCTCCCTATCAGAGTTTTTCTACCCGAGCCGGCAATCCATATCTGATCGACATTGATCTTTTGATTCAGGATGGTTTTTTGAAAAAAAACGAGCCGGCTAAATTTGATTTCGGTACCGATCAAGAAAGGGTCAGTTTTTCTTTGATGTGGGAAAACAGACTATCTCTTTTCCGACTCGCCTGGGAGCGTATGCGCGATGGCGAAGTGCCTGTTAGTCTGAGCGAGGAGTTTGAGCAGTTCAAGCACAATGAAGAGGAAGATTGGCTGGCCGAGTATGCTCTTTTCATGAGTATCAAAAAAGCATTTGACGGTGTTTGTTACAATGAATGGCCTGATGAGTTTAAATTTCGCAACGCGAAAGCTCTTGCCGATTTCACTGCGCAGCACCAAGACGAGATTGAATTTCGTAAATTCCTGCAGTTTCTTTTTTTCCGCCAATGGGAACGATTGCATTTGTATGCCCGCGATTCAGGTGTCGAAATAATGGGTGATCTGCCTATTTATGTCGCGGAAGACTCGGTTGAGGTCTGGACTCAGCCGGAGCTTTTTCAAATGGATGAAAACCTAAATCCTGTTTTTGTTTCCGGAACTCCACCCGACGATTATGCCGCTGGCGGTCAACTTTGGGGGAGTCCGCTTTTTAAGTGGGAAGCACACGAGGAGCAGGGTTTTAAATGGTGGATCGAGCGTGTGCGCTTTCAGATGCGTTTCTACGATATGCTGCGCCTGGATCACTTTCGCGGTTTTGAATCTTACTGGGCAGTGCCATACGGTGATCCTACGGCAAGTCGGGGCCAGTGGAAACCGGGACCTGCTGATAAACTCTTTGATGCCATAAAGACTGAGCTGGGAGATTTGCCCATGTTTGCTGAAGATTTGGGATATATGACCAAAGAGGTGAGCGAATTTCGTGAGCGCACCGGCTTTCCCAGCATGAAAATACTACAGTTTGCTTTTAATCCGGACAATCTCAGTGATCATCTGCCTCACAACTTGGTTGAGAATGTGGTGTTTTACACGGGCACTCACGATAACGACACCATTCTTGGCTGGCGTGAGGAAGAAGCGTCAGAAAAAGAGTTGGATTTTGCTAAAAATTACCTTGGTTTAAATGAGGAAGAAGGTTTTGTCTGGGGTATGATGCGCGGCGCGGCTACAACAGTTGCCAATACTGTAATTTATCAAATGCAAGATCTGTTGGAGTTGGACAACAAAGCTCGCATGAATGTTCCCGCTACCCTTTCCGGAAACTTGCAGTGGCGCATGAAACCAGGTGTCCTGACCTCGGAGCTGGCACAAAAATTGCGCAATTTAACCGGAATCAGCGGCCGGCTTTCCAGCAAAGAGCCGGGAACAGCAGATCAGCATTAGAGTAATTCACACTGCAGAGTTTATTGTCTTGCATAATTTGGTGCCTGGCACCAAATTATGCAGTAAATCTCAGATCTATCAGGAAAAATTGCTGGCTTTTGCTTGTTTGACCAGACGACTTGTTCCCAGTCGGGTTGCTCCCAGTTCAATGAATTTAGTTGCATCTGCAAAATTGGAGATCCCACCGGCAGCTTTGATGCCGACGTTTTCACCCACATGCTCTTTCATCAGAGAAACCACTTCAAAAGTTGCACCGCCGGAAGCAAAGCCGGTTGAGGTTTTAATAAAGTCTGCGCCACTGTTTGTGACTATTTTGCACAGGTGTATAATCTCCTCATC
>CAZVVR010000183.1:0-3085 GCA_964630605.1 uncultured Mageeibacillus sp.
GTTACCGGGAAGAAGATGTGAGAGCAGATCGCCAACATAAATTTACCCAGATCAACATTGAGATGAGTTTTGTCGGTGAAGATGATGTGCTTGAAATAAATGAACGCTTTTTGGCTTATTTGATGAAGGAATATAGTGATTACGAATTAGAATTACCTTTGCAAAGATTGAGCTGGCACGAAGCTATGGAACGTTACGGATCGGACAAACCGGATTTGCGTTTTGACATGGAGATTCAGGATGCGAGTGACCTGGCTGTAGAAACTGAATTCAGAGTTTTTACATCGGCCCTCAAAGACGGCGGTATGGTAGGTTATATTGCCGTACCGGGGGGCAACGATATGAGCCGACGCGAATTAGATGATCTGAACTCTTATCTCCAGAGTAATTCAGCAGCCAAAGGGCTGGCCTGGGCTTCGCTTTCTGGTTGTGAGATAAAAGGTTCGATCAGAAAGTTCATTGATGAAGATTTCATCAGAACTTGCTTGCAGCGCGCCGATGTTGATGATACAGCTCAACTATTTTTTGTCTCGGACTCTGATCGCTATACTTGCCTGGAAATTCTGGGAACTTTGCGCAACGAAGTGGCCAGGCGCCGCAATCTGATTGATACCGAAGCGTATCGTTTTTGCTGGATTACTGAATTCCCGCTTTTTGAATGGGATCAGGAAGAAGAGCGTTACGTGTCCAAGCATCATCCATTTACTGCACCACTGGATGCAGATATCGGCTTGCTGGAAACAGATCCTGCCGCAGTGCGTTCGCGCAGCTATGATATTGTCCTGAATGGCACAGAACTGGGTGGTGGCAGCATTCGTATTCATGAACAGGAATTGCAGAAAAGAATTTTTTCCTTGCTGGGTTTCAGTGAAGAAGAATATCAGCACCGTTTTGGCTTTTTGCTGAATGCTTTTCAATATGGTGTACCTCCGCATGGCGGTCTGGCTTATGGTCTGGATCGGCTGGTTATGCTTTTAGTGGGCGCAGATAATATTCGTGAAGTAATTGCCTTTCCCAAAGTGCAAAATTCCAGCTGTTTGATGACCAAGGCTCCTGCCACTGTTTCGGAAGAACAATTGGCAGAGTTAGGAATCAAATTCGTAGAAAGCTAATATTGAGTGGATCATGGAAGAAAATGAGCTGAATAACATAGAAACTGACTCAGATGAAAAAATAAAAGCGAATAAAATTCGTGTATCTAAACTGAATGCTAACTCAAATGCCATGAGCTCTTCATCCGTTTTAAAAGGAGAAGAAGCTGATAAAGCGCTGAATGAAGCTTTTGGTGAAAGAAAAAGCGACCTGGATAGCGCTTTAAAAAAGAGTTTGGGTCTGGAAGAAGTTGATAAAATGGCAGCTGCAGATGTTAAAAAGCCTGTATCGAGATTAAGAAGTGTTCTGAGTTTTATTCTGACTCTTGCCATTTGTGTTGTTCTGGCATTGCTCTTTACCCGTTTTGTTATGCAACGTAATACGGTTATTGGTCAATCAATGGAACCTACTCTGATGCCCAGCGACGAACTCTTTGTTGAAAAGATATCTCATTTTTGGAATGATTACGGTCGTGGAGATTTGATTACAGCCAGAACTAATGAACAAACAGAGAAAGGTGAGACCATGGTCGTTATCAAACGGATCATCGGTTTACCCGGCGACAGTATCAAAATTTCCGAAGGTTTAGTTTTTGTAAACGGTGTAGAATTGGAAGAGTCCTATCTTGAGGAAAGTGTTTTAACTTTTCTTGCAGGAAATTCAGGACTGGAAGTGACCTTGAACGAGGATGAATATTTCATCATGGGCGACAATCGTCCGGATAGCTTTGACAGCAGACATTTTGGACCGGTAAAAAAAGATGCAGTGGTCGGAAAAGTGTGGTTTCGCTTTTACCCTTTTGACCGGTTCGGCAAACCTTAAGCAGAAACCAAAATTAAGTTTTTAAATATTTACGTAAGAGAGGATTAGATGGAAAAGATTCCACCTACACATATCAGAAATTTCAGTATTATTGCTCATATAGATCACGGTAAGTCCACACTGGCTGATCGTTTGATCGAGCACACGGGTGCATTGACCTCACGTCAGATGCAAGAGCAGGTTTTGGATAATATGGAGCTCGAGCGTGAGCGCGGCATTACCATAAAAGCCAGAGCTGTGCGCATGCTTTATAAATCAAAATCAGGAGAAGTGTATATCTACAACCTGATTGATACGCCCGGACATGTTGACTTTAATTATGAAGTTTCACGTTCTTTGGCAGCCTGTGACGGTGCAATTTTGGTTGTTGATGCTTCTCAGGGTGTAGAAGCTCAGACTTTGGCTAACGCCTATTTAGCGGTAGACGCTGATTTGGAGATATTGCCGGTCATCAATAAGATTGATCTCAAGACTGCACGCCCGGAGGAAGTAAGACGGGAAATCGAAGATGTTTTGGGCATAGATGCCGCAGATGCGCCTCTTATTTCAGCCAAAAATGATATTAATATTGATGCAGTTCTTGAGGCTATCGCCACCAAACTGCCGGCACCTACAGCTGATGACAGCAAAGCTTTGCGTGCTCTAGTTTTCGATTCAGAGTACGATACCTACCAGGGTGTAATCGTGCATGTAAATATTCAGGACGGCAAGATTTCTGTCGGTGATGAAATTAAGATGATGCACAGCGGCAAGGAGTTTATTGTTACTGAACTGGGCACTTTTCTGCCGGGAAGTTACAGCACTGTCGCGAGTTTAAGTGCCGGCGATGTCGGTTATGTTGTTGCCAGTATAAAAAACGTACGTGATACGGCGGTAGGGGAGACGATCACAACAGTCGAGAATCCTGCTACCGAACCTTTACCCGGTTATAAACCTGTGCAGCAAATGGTTTATTGTGGCATGTATCCTGTTGACGGCGGTGACTATCCTGATTTGCGCGATGCACTGGAAAAATTACAGCTGAATGACGCCGCACTTTCTTTTGAGCCGGAAACTTCGGCTGCTCTTGGTTTTGGCTTTCGCTGCGGTTTTTTGGGTTTGCTGCATTATGAAATTATTCAGGAACGCCTGGAGCGTGAATTTGATCTGGATTTAATCAGCACAGCCCCAT
>CAZVVR010000184.1:0-3069 GCA_964630605.1 uncultured Mageeibacillus sp.
GTAAGTTTCTATTATGCGATCGCGATATTTGACTAAAAATTCTATCCCGCGCACTCTGTGATTGGCATACCAGTGTTCGGACATCGACAGAGCATCATATTCAAATACTTTCCCCAAGTCATGCACAACTATGGAAAATGTCATAAGATCTACAGAGTCCAGCAGCTCCTTGTTATTGTCGAGTAAAGCGACCAGGATGCGCAGCATTTTACTGCTGTGATTCCACAAACCGCCAATCTGGTTATCATGATGTTTAACTGCAGCACCTTCTGTGAAAAAGCGACCTTCCAGTTCAGGATCATTCAAAATGTCGTCGATCAGTTGCCTGCAAATATCCGAAAGTCCACGCTCCTGCAACTGACACAAAACGGTGGACCAGTTATTTTCCAACTCACTTGTAGGTACGCGATCCTGAAAATCTTCCTTAGTCACTGCATCATCGCTATACAAGTCGATAGAACGAATATTAAGGTATTTAAAATTCTTGTATTCCTGGCCCAGGGTTTCCGCTTTGTAGATTCCCTTGCCATGTTCCCGGAGAATTTCAAGAACATCACTTTCCCATGAACGGAATTGGACTATCTGACCCTTGAACATCAGATCCCCCAGAATGTAATCTTTACGTCCCGGCCGAATTTGGGGCTCTGAGTTTACATAAATCAGACCCGAGTCAGCTTTACCGACTGCAACAGCTTCTTTTAAATTTATAATATGCACATTTTTCCTCTTTGATATGTGTATGCCCTTGTTTCTGCAACAAAGTTTCAGTTGGATTAGATTATATTTATTCTAACGTATAAGCAAGGGCTTGCCAAAAATCGAAGTAGTTCTGATAAAACATTTTAGGATATAATATAAATAGATTTTTAAAGAAAGGAAAGATATATGAACTGTTTAGAAGCTATTAGAAAACGCAGTAGTTGCCGAGATTTTTCAGATAAAGAGGTTGCTGCGGAAGATATCGAAAAATTGCTGGAGGCCGCATTGGCTTCGCCAACAGCTATGGATAAGCAAACTCTGCGTTTCGCACTCATTACTGACAAGGAGTTGATTCAGGAAATTTCGGATCAGACATACAGTCGGCTGGACGATGCTTCTTTGGAAAGATTAAAGCAACGTAAGGCCAGGAATGTATTTTATGGAGCTCCCCTACTCATCGTCATTTCCTCTGTACCTTCTTTTTACTCTTTGATGGATGCCGGTATAGCAACGCAATCCGTCTGTCTGGCTGCAGAACAGCTCGGTCTGTCTTCTTGTATAATCGGCATGAGCCGCCGTTCCTTTGAAGAAGAAAATCCGGATCATATGCGCCAGGTTTTAAAAATGGAAGAAGATGAGCGTTACATGATTTCCATTGCCGTGGGCTTTGCTCAGAGCAGGAAAGAACCACACGAACTATCTTGGGAGCATGTACGCAGATTCTAATGATTTTGTAGTTGTTCGCTCAATTCTGAACTGAAAAATAATTCGTTTCCTACGCCTCCGGTCTCATAAGTGATGCCCAGAGGAAAGAATAAATTATTTTCCAGCAGAAAGATATTAAGGTTTTGCAGGCAAGTTATTATCGAATCAAAGTCCAGGGCGTCATTTTTGCATTCCCACAATAATTGGCGCCCACTTTCTGCAGCGAAGTCGTTAGTGTCTTTCAACTCGCTTTCGGCTGCAAGTCCGGGCCAAAGTTGAATGCGTGCAATCATCTGGGGTATAGTTTCGTCCGGCAATGATTCCATGTAAATCAGATCGTAATCGTGAGTCTGCAGCCGTGTCCGCCATTCTTCAACGCTTATCTCTCTGCCTGTGATAGTAAGTCCGTTTTCAGCTGCCTCAGCGATTATTTGACGAAAGACATTAGCTAGTTCAATTGTAGCAACCGGATAATAGAAATCAAGTTCTATAGGATCACCTTTTTCATCAACTATTACTCCTGATTGAGGATTTCTTTCCCAGCTTGATTGATCCAAATAAGCACTGATTTCCTGAGGCGATGTATCGGGCAAAAACTGAAAATCTGTTCTGGTCAGTTCATGGGGCAGAATCGAAGGAAGTGTAAGCTGGTTTGCTGCTGGCAAAGAGATTGTATTGGATACTGATGGATAAAGACTCTGCTGCAAATCATCCAGTTTGAGCATAAAACTCTGTACTACTTTTCGAGCTGCAATTTCCTTCAGTTGTTCAGAGACCGGATTCAGTGCTATTCCGATTCTTTTTTCACTTGCAGAAACTGTAAATATATTCTCCGCCAGTCCAGGTTCCCAAAAATTTATATCTTTAAATGAGTTAAGAATATTTTCCAAAGCTTTTTGCGGATGAACTTTTTCCGAGCGCACCAGCAAGTCTAAGTCGTTGTGAGCTAACGCAGCTTGAGCCAGTTTGTCTTTTTGATATTTATAATAAACAAGATATTGTGGGTATTCGTCAAAGCGGGCAGAGCTGTAGGACAGGGATGTCTGGTTGTGTTTTTCTAGAACCAGAGCAAACCTGTCTTGGCGCAGAAGCCTGTAAGGCCCGCTGCCTATCATGGGAAGAGGAGTAATTTCTTCCAGCGAAGCGAGATCACTTCCTGCCGGCACGCGTGCTCCCCACAGCTGGTAAGGCAGAACAGGTATTCTTTCTAAACATTCGAAAAGTGTTAGCAAGGCGTCTTCATTGTCTGACAAAGTAATTTTGACAGTAAAGTTACCGTCCATAGCGTAGAAAGCGATCGCGTCGTTTAGTCGCTGTCCCAGTTCGTGACCTGACGATTGAAAAAGCGCGAATGTCTGTAGCACGTCATTGGCCGTTAAGTTGAAGCCATTGTGGAAAGAGATGTCTTTATGCAAATAGAGAGTAAATTCCTGGCCGGAAAGATCGATACTCTCAATAATGTTAGATTCGTATAAGCCGTCATTTTTATTGTAGTGCAGAAGTTTATCATATATAAAATTACAGGGAGAAAAGATATCTTCTTTTTGAACGTCACAAAAAGGATTTAGTGTCAAATCTTCCATTTTTGCATACGAAAAAGAGAAACGATCTTCTCGTTCTCCCGGCAAACCGACGTAAAAAATTGGCTCTATACCGTCGTCATCC
>CAZVVR010000185.1:0-3063 GCA_964630605.1 uncultured Mageeibacillus sp.
TCCAAAAAGGTATTTACCCTATCCAAAGAGGCGCCTGCTGTTTGATAAGTAGTATAGATTTGTGAAAGATCCATCAGGGGTCCAAATATTTTCCCGGCATAAGTAACTGTTGCCATTAACACGCCCAATGTAATAATATTTTGCGTTAAAAGCAAGCCTCCCTGCCACAGGATCAGGGCCATTCCCATCGCCCCTGCCAAGTCCATAATAGGGAAATGCAGGGCTGAGATTGCAACGGCTTTAATCTGGGCATTACGGGTTTTTTCGCTGAGCTCGCTGACTTTCGAGCTTTGAGCTAATTCACCGGAAAAAGATTTTACAGTTTTGATTCCGGAGAGATTCTGTTCAACACCGGAAGTAAGTTGTGCAATATTCTGCCGCACATCCTTTTGTGCTTTTCTTAGCAACTTACCAATCAGCTTGGTGCTGTAAATAATGATGGGCACTGTAATCAGGAGCGTTAGCGCTAATCTCAGGTTTAAGATAAACAGGGCTGTCATAATAGCTGCTACAGTCATTACATCGCTTATCAGGTAGATAAAACCCTGGGCAATCAAACTATATATTGTTTCAACGTCATTCATAATGACGGACGTGATGTCCCCCAACTGATGTTTATTGTGGAAATCAATATCCAGGCTGATCAGATGTTTGTATAATTTGTTTCTGATTGAATAGAGAACGGTATAGCCTATCTTGCTGGCTAAAAACATCTGCTTGTAAGAAGCAAACCACTGGACTAAAGCCAGTGCAATGTAACCGAGAACAACAATGATTAGCCCGTTAAAATCTTTGGTGGTGATGTAATTATCAATAGCGATTTTTGTCAATATTGGCAAAATGACGTGAGTTCCCGAAATAAGCAAGGTCAGGAAAACAGCATAGATTAAGTCCTTTTTCTCACCCTTAAGATTGTCTTTTAGAATATTTAAGGTGTTTTTGTTTAAGTCTTTCAGCTTGAATTGATCATCAACCTCGCTGCGAAGTCTTTGTCCCATACCTCCTCTCATGAGCTTTCCTCCTCTACTGTAAATATTTGGCTTTCTACAAAGTCCCGGTATAAGCTCAAATTATCTAACAAATAAGCGTGAGTGCCGGAGTCTTCAATGGTTCCTTGATTCATAAAGGCAATAATGTCAGGGTTTTGAATGGTCCACAGCCTGTGAGCTATGGTAATGACAGTTCTGCCCTTCATGACATTGGCTAAAGATTTCTGCAGCTCATCTTCTGTCTTTTTGTCCAGGCTTGATGTTGGTTCATCTAAAATCAAGATCTTGGGATTTGTAATTAAAACACGGGCCATGGCCAGTCTTTGCTTTTGCCCGCCAGAAAGTCTGACACCTTTTTCTCCAATGTGGGTGTTCACACCCTTGGGCAAGCTTTGCACAAAGTCAGACAAGATCGCCTGTTCTATGGCTTCATTGACATCTCCCAGGCTTGCCTCCGGATTGCCAAAAGTTATGTTGTCTAGGATTGTTCCGTCAAAAATAAAGGGATCCTGGCTTAAATGTCCCGTAGCAGTTCTAAGTTTTCGCAGGTTAACTCTTTCCAGATTTAAGCCGTCAATTTTTATACTGCCCTTTTGCGGATTGTAAAAACCTAAAATTAAATTTATCAAAGTAGATTTCCCTGACCCGCTGGGACCGACCAAAGCCAGTTTTTTGCCCGCCGGGATCGTCAAAGATAAATCATTGATTGCTTTTTTGCTGCTTGCCTGATAAGTAAAAGAAACGTTTTCGATTTTGATCTGACCTTTAAATTCATCAAACCATTGGCCGCTGTCTAAGTCTTCTTGCTCCTGCAGTAATACTTCGTGGACTCTGGATCCGGCTGCAATTGAATTCAAGGCCACGCCGATCTGCATACCTGTTTGTCTGATTGGTCTTACCAGCATAGCCATATATGATATAAAGCCTATGAGCATACCTAAGCTGATTGTCCCCTGAATGGTCAGATAACCACCCCAAAAAAGAGTTAAGGCTGTGCCCAGGGCAACCAGAAAATGCACATAAGGCATCCATAGAGAAGTGATTTTTGAAGCTGAAACATTTCTGTCTAACAGGCCGCCTGATGATTTATCAAAATTTTCGGCTTCATAATCCTCAGTGCCCAGAAGCTTCACCGTCTCAATGCCGTTAAAGGTTTGTTGTACAGAGGCCGTCAGCTGACCAAAACTTTTTCTGATTTTCTCTGTCAGGGGTTTTACCGTAACTGAATATTTGTACATGGCGTGAACTATAAAAGGCAAAAGCACTATGAAAGCCAAGGCCAAAAGCGAGCTCCAGACTAATAAAACAATTAAAATTCCGAGCAAGGTCAGAATATTATTGATGACATTGACCATCGTGAATCCATAGAAATTTGCCAAGAGGTCTGTGTCTGAAGTAACCCTGGCAACTAGATCACCGACTTGCTTGTCGTCAAAAAAGGCAAAACTGAGATTATTAATATGTCGTATGGTTTCTGTTCTCAGCCGGTGAACAATCGTTTGACCAACTCTTTCCAAAATTATCCTTTGGCCATAATATAAAACACCTCTGATCAGCGATGACCCAATAATCAGCAAAAACATAATAAACAGATAGCTGCCGTCGGCATTGGCAATTTGCTCGATCGTTTCTTTAATTATAATTGGCGGTACTAAGGCGAAAAAAGCGGATAACAAGAGCAAGCTTCCACCTAGAAAAGTCATTCCCAGGTGTCCTTTATAACGTGCTAACAAGAATTTCAGGGTGCCGGATTTATCTTTATCCAATTTACTGGTCTCCCGATATACTGTGTCAAATGCATATGCACTGACTCAAATGCTATACATTGACATTGTATCATGGTAAACACAGGTGAATTAAACCATCTCAACGCGGGCCGGAGAAGGCTTTTAGAAGTTAATGCTCCCATGCACCGGAATGCGGCGGCACGGATTCACGCCGGAATGCCCCAGCTTGTATCTTATTCGAAAAACTGCATCTCTTTTCTTCTTAATGCATAAAGAAGCTTCCTTTGCCAACAAAATACATAGTTATAACATAGAACTATCTTGTTAAAGCCCACTATAGTGCTATA
>CAZVVR010000186.1:0-3053 GCA_964630605.1 uncultured Mageeibacillus sp.
TGAACCCGGACATACTGAGTCAGAGTCAGGTGTGCTACCGTTACACTAATCGGCATTAATAAAACTTACCTTGAGAATATTAGCACATGGCTCTTATTACTGCAAGCTTAACAGTTAGCGGTTAAAGCTGCGGCAACGCTCTTTCCTGCCACATAGGCGGAGGAAAAGGCCCAGCGCAAGTTATAGCCGCCGGTGTCACCGTTGATATCCAGAATCTCTCCCGGCAGATATAAGCGAGGACATATTTTCGATTCCAAACTTTCAGGAAAAACCTCATCAGTATGGATTCCGCCCGCTGTTAATTGAGCAAATTTATAGCCCCGTGTTCCCTTGACCTTTCTGCTTAAATTTTTTATTGCTCCGGCAATCTGCCGGCAGCCGCTTTTTGTTTTTTCGATCTGAGTCCCGGCTTGTATTGTGCGCAGAAAAACAATTATAACGTCCAGAGGCAAAAGACCGATAAGCAATTTTTCCCAACTGTATTCCGGATTTAACTGAACCTGTTTAAAAATAAAACTGCTCAAATCTTCGGTTGACATCTCAGGCAACAAGTCAAATACCAGTTCACCTTTAATTGGATTCTGATCTTTTTCTATCGTTTCGGCCAGCTCCATTGCCGCTATGCCGGAAACACCGTAGTCAGTAAACAGATATTCACCCCCGACAGGCACAGATGTTGTCCCCGACAAGCTACGGTAATGTGCTGTTGCCCGGACGCGTTGACCTGAACTTCGCTTCCAGGATCCGGCATCTTCCAGTTCTACCGGAACCAGGGCCGGAAAAAGTTCAGTACAACTATGTCCCAGATTTCCCGCTAAATAATAGCCTGAATCATGACCGCTTAGTTGAGGCTGGCTTTTACCTCCGGTCGCAATAATCACAGCCTGGGCCCGAAGTTGACCTTTGTTGTTTTGACCAGTTGATTGTTTGGGATTTTTTCTGCCTTTTTTAGAGCTTACAACATTTTTATATTTAACAAGAAAACGGTTTTTTGCAGTGGCCGTATTTTTTTCGATGCCAAAAATTTCCATCCCATAATGCATACTGACATTCCTGGACTCCAGAAAATTTAACAATGCCATAAGAATGGTATCAGATCGCATGGTGCGCGGATAAAGACGGCCCGTTTCATCTTCTGACAAAAGCACTCCCAGATCTGAAAATATTTGCCGATACTTATCTTGAGTCACTAAATCAAAGACAGGTTTAACAAATTCAGGCGACTTGCCACGGTAATGCCGGTCTAAAGAGCCGCTGTGTCCCAAATTACAGCGTCCATTGCCGGATGCCAGTATTTTACGTCCAGGCTTTTCCTGGCGCTCAAATACGCACACAGACAATCCTGAGCCTATGACAGACTCAACTATACTGCAAGCAGCCATCAAACCGGCAGCACCTGCGCCAATAATTACAACATCCACTTGATCCATATCTTCACCTTTAATCGAGAGAATACAAATAACCATTTTGCTCTGTCAGAACAAGCAGAGTATGATTATCCTGAACTATAAGATTAACAGCGGACTCGTCCAGTTCGCTTTCGGCTACCAGAGTTCCACTGCTGATTTCGTATGCCCGAAGCAATTTATCCTGAGCCAGAAAAATTGTTTCGGGGGAATTTGCCAAGATAATTTCACCGTCTGTCTTATAAAAATCATCTACCGGTTCAAAGGAGAAAGACTCAGCTGACTCACGCAGAATTTGCAGCTCCAGCTTATCAGACTTGTCCGCCAAAAGTAATAAACTATTTGTCGCAACAGCCAGATCTGTGATTTTATTAAAAGAAGCTTGATACAGTATTTCTTGCTTTGTAATATCTACCAAAAATACTTTTTCATTGTTGAAAAGTGCAGTGCATTGCTCATTAAGCAGATAAATGCCGGGCAAAAGCTCTGACTCAGGCAAGAACATTTCACTTACTTTTTCTCCCCATTCATTATATCTTTGCAAAACAGTACAGGGCTGGGCCTGATTTACATTAATGAGGCTCAGATCAAAGCTTTTGCCATCAGCATGAAAAGTCATGTCCAGGGGATAGCCGGATTCAAAAAAACTCAGTGTCAGAAGGGCCTGAGACTGGTTTTTATCATAAACATTAAGTTCTCCCAGGCTGTCTGTCGATTTTTGCAAAAGCAATAGCCTGTCCGGAGCTGCTTCAATATTTTCCACTATAGAATCTGTCTCGAAAATAATAGCTTCACTTTGAGGTTGAAACATAATTAAATTGAGGGACAGGTCAGATTTAATGAAAAGTTTGCCCCCTGAACCGGTAATCTCCGCTTCGCGAAAGGGTATTTCATAGGTCTGCTGCACCTGACCCAGGACATCCATAAAAATTACAGTTCCTTCTTCAATTCGGGCTAAGTATGTCCCCAGACCGATATATGACAAAGGATCAGTATTCATCAGTTGAAAAGTGCTTCTTTGACTAAGCACCTGCTGTTTGGTTACTTCAGTATTAATGTCTTGTGGCGGAAGACGCATCACGAAAGCTAAAGCAATTAAAAGCAAAAACCAGGCCAAAGCATACCAAACTAAAAAAGGCCGGCTCGCTGACTGATGTTCCTCAGTTTTCATCTCTACATATTCAGGCATCTTTCTTTTTTTCATCCTCTTCCGGTTCCGGCGACAGCGGCAGAACACGATTCACCAGCAAAGCAATACCAACCCCGATCAAAGTATCGAGAAAGCGTGTAATCGCTGCCTGAAACGGAGACATGTCCAGAATAGGGCCGATGGCAATTGCCAGCAAAACGATTGAACCTAATACCGCACCATCCGATCTGAGAAAAGAAACGCTGATCCAGATAACCAAGAGAACGAAAAATGACAAAAGCAGATTGTAGACCAGCGAATTGTATTCCAGATTTGACACTTCTTTGAGCATCAGGATTATTAGCCCAAAAACAGCTCCGACAAATGTGGACTGCAAACGGATAAAAGACGCCACATAGCTATCTCTGATACTGCTTCTCATGGCGATAATAGCAGCAATAGGTGCAGTTGTAGCGTTAGAAGTGTCCGGCAACAGCAGATACAGTATCAGAACAAGA
>CAZVVR010000187.1:0-3042 GCA_964630605.1 uncultured Mageeibacillus sp.
TGCCGGCAATCTTAACGATAAGCTCCACAGATATGTTGGAGGCGTTGGAGGAACCGGTTAGCTCGGTTTTTGAAGCAGTACATTCGGTATTAGAGAGTACACCGCCCGAATTGATGGCGGATGTATCGCAGCGCGGTATAGTTATGACCGGCGGGGGCTCCTTGCTTTACGGCCTGGATCGCATGCTGGCAACACGCGTTGGTATAGAAGTTTTGGTAGCAGAGGATCCTGTATCCTGTGTTGCTGTAGGCACCGGATTGGCTCTCAATATTATGGATCGTTTCAGCGAGCTTGCGGATAGTTAGAAATTTGTTTTCTCAAATAAATACAAAAACAGAATATTAGGAGCATGTATGTCCCAAATTAATTTCAAGGGTAAAACCAAGCAAGACCTTGTCACTATAGCGCATTTGTCAAATTTATTGACGCCGCGCGATACCAGCAGGATGACAAAACAACAGTTAGTTGATTTTCTGACAACTGTTGCAGATGAAGCGGAAGTAGCAAGAATAAACAAAGCTTCCGAACAGGTAAAAAAAGAAGATGTAACGTCTAAAAAGCGTAGTACAAGTTCCGGAAGCAAAGCTGCGGCCAAAAAAGGCGCGGCAGAATCCGGGGACACAGGGCCAGCAGAAGAAAAAGAAAGTCAGGCTGCCGATAAGGCCGCAAAACAGACAAAAGCTGCTGACCGGAAAGAGGATCAAGTGGCAGAATCTAAAGCCGAGAATGATAAAAAAGCTAAACGCAGTCGCAAAACAACTGCTAAAGTCAGTTCTAAAGACGAGAAAACCAGCAAGAAAAACGAGACTGAGAAAAATAAACAAAACAGTCGGGATCTGATCCCGGTTCAGGATTCGGGAGATGACAAACAGTCGGCAAAGAAAGAAGATGAAAGCAGTCAATCTGCTGACAAGGATTCTGCCGCCAGTGAAAAAGAAGTTGTTTCCGGAGTACTGGAAATTATGCAGGAAGGCTATGGCTTTCTGCGTGTAGAAAATTATCTTCAAAGTAATGACGATATATATATATCGCCGCAGTTTATTCGCAGATATCATTTGCGCACCGGCGATTTAGTAACAGGTCCGGCACGCTCACAGCGCGACAATGAGCGCTACAGGGCCCTTTCTTTTATAGATTCAGTTAATGAATTGCCGCCCGAACAGATGAAAAAAAGACCTACTTTTGACCGGCTGACTCCAATTTATCCTGAAGAGCGTTTTCAGCTGGAGACAGAGCGCAATGAATTATCAACCAGAATTATTGATTTGATTTCTCCGATTGGTAAAGGTCAGCGGGGGATGATTGTTTCACCTCCTAAAGCCGGTAAAACCATGCTTCTGCAAAAAATTGCCAATGCAATTGCCGTTAAAAATCCCGAAGTCAAATTAATGGTGCTGCTTATTGATGAGCGCCCGGAAGAAGTTACCGATATGCAGCGCTCGATCGAGGGCGAAGTTGCCTATTCAACCTTTGACCGTACACCGGAAAACCATGTGAAAATTACTGAACTGGTTCTGGAACGGGCTATGCGTCTGGTTGAGTTAGGACATGATGTAGTGGTGTTACTCGATAGCATTACCCGCATGGGCCGTGCCTATAACCTCACAATTAATCCCACCGGCAGAACTCTTTCCGGCGGACTTGATCCGGGAGCACTTTACGGGCCAAAACGCTTTTTTGGAGCTGCCAGAAATATTGAACACGGTGGCAGTCTTACTATTATTGCTACCGCTTTGATTGATACCGGCTCGCGCATGGATGAAGTTATTTTTGAAGAATTTAAAGGCACCGGCAACATGGAGGTCGTCCTGGATCGCAAGCTGGCTGATAAGCGTATCTTCCCGGCGATAGACATTGTCAAATCAAGCACAAGACGAGAAGAGCTGCTTTTGACAGATCGCGAACTGGATGCTGTGTGGTCTTTGCGTAAAGCATTTGGTCAGCTGGAAACTACAGCAGTGACTGAAACAATAATTAATCTTTTGATGAAGACACGTGACAATGATCAGTTTATATCTTCCATCAATGTTTCCTTTAGTGATCGTTCTCTGTTTGAAGCAATGCGGGGAGTAGGCAAAGGAAACGGCAATCCGAACGGCAATAACAACAGAAGTTAATCTTTTTTTAGTTTAGAATAATAGAGAAGATGTTTGCCGGTGATGATAAACTGTTAAAAATCTTTATTTTGAAGATGCCTGATTGATGGCAAGGAAGGCGCCAAATGTCATTTTTTAAACGTGGTAAAAAAGTCGACTCTTTCGGTCTCCTGTTAAACTTATGTGAATATTCGATTAGTGCTGCAAATTACCTCGAGGAGCGTCTGCTCGTGTATGATCAATCGGGTTTGGAAAAAGCCCTGATTGAAATGCATGAGATAGAGCATACGGCTGATTTAATGTTGCATGATTTGAATCGTAAGCTGGCCCGAGGTTACACCCGCCAGGTTAACAAGGAAGACGTCAGCGACATTGCTTATCTCATTGATGAAGTCACGGATAAGACTGAAGATATTTTGATGCGTTTTGACATGTTTAACGTGAGCAGATTACGCAGTGAGACAGAAGAATTCGCCAGGCTGATTTCGCGCGGCAGCGTTACTTTGGCCAATATGATAAAAGAGTTCAGGAACTTTAAAACTTCCCTGCGAGTCCGAGAAAGCATTGTTGAAATAAATAATATCGAAGAAGAAGGGGACAGGTTGTATGCGAGTTCAGTTCGCAGACTTTACCGGGAAAGCAAGGATCCGATAGAGATTATTGCCTGGACTGAAATTTTTTACCGCTTTGAAAGATGCTGTGACAGTTTTGAGGATGTGGCCCAGGCAGTTGAAAGTGTCATTATAAAAAACACATAATTAAACAGTTTGCCGGTTATACTGAAAAAACCGGACGGCAAACGATACAACGTGCGCTGTTGGTTTGAAACAGTTATAGTTTTATAATATTATTTATATGTCGGGGGAGTCGCTTTGCGACTGAGAGGACCTGGAGTCGTCCCTTGAACCTGATCCGGATAATGCCGGCGGAGGGAGAACAGATCAGT
>CAZVVR010000188.1:0-3024 GCA_964630605.1 uncultured Mageeibacillus sp.
GACAGCAGCAGGCAAGACCGGTACAACCAGTGATCAGATAGACATTTGGTTTTGTGGCTATACTCCGTATTACACCGCCGCAGTTTGGTATGGATTTGATAATGCAAACGGAAGACGTACTGAGATTGACGATGCGGATTCTCGTAATGCCATGCGTATTTGGCAGGATGTGATGGCCCAGTTGCACGAAAATAAAACGCCTCGAGAATTTGAGGAAAAAGGTAATGTAACCAGACTTGAAGTCTGTCGTGAAACAGGTTACCTGGCCGTGGACCGCTGCCCTTTGACTGTGACTGAAATCTTTGACCTTGATAATTCCAATGTTCCCAAGATTATATGTCCGGAACATTCCCGGGTTGATCCGGCGCCGACTGAGCCCGAACCTGACCCCGATCCTCAACCAGAACCCGAGCCAGAACCCGAGCCCGAGCCCGAACCTAGTCCTGAGCCTGAGCCCGAGCCGGATCCTGAAACCTCACCTTAAGCTGCGGTATAAACAGATATAAATGTTTTTAGAAACTATGGATTAAAGGAGAAATAATGTTATTTAAAAATATTACAGTATTAAACGCAAACGGAGAAATTTTACCGCAGCAATATGTCTTGATTCAAGAGGAAAAGATCAGCTATATGGGAAAGCAGGATCCCAAACAATTCCCTGAGTTTCAAGATCTGGTTACGGCGGTGGAAGTGTACGATGGTAGCGGCAAGCTGATGATCCCCGGATTTGTCAATGCGCATTGTCATGTGCCCATGACTCTGTTGCGCGGTTACGGTGAGGGGCTTTCTTTACAAGATTGGCTCAGCCAGAGAATCTATCCTTTTGAAGCTCACATGACCGAAAAGGACATGTATTGGGGAAGTCTTCTTGGCATTGCCGAAATGCTGCAAAGCGGTGTAACTTCTTTCAATGATATGTATATGCGAATAGAAGGTGTCGGCCGGGCTGTTTTGGACAGTGGAATCAAAGCTAATCTAAGCAGTGCTTTGACCGGTGGTCCCGATGACAGGTTTGAACTCAGTTCAACTTACCGTGAAACAGAGAATGTACTGCCTTTGTGTGATTCTACTGATGGCCGGATTAGAGTTGACGTGTCGTTACATGCAGAATACACATCAACTGACTCTCTGGTAACTGAACTGGTAGATTATGTAAAAGAACGCAATTTGCGTATACAAGTACATTTGTCTGAAACTGAAAAAGAGCACGAAGAATGTAAGCTTCGGCATCAGGGAAAAACGCCAACGGAATACCTGGCAGATCTGGGCTTATTCGATGTTCCCACTACTGCTGCCCATGGTGTTTACCTTGAAGCCGGCGACTTGAAAATATTAAGTGATTATGACGTAACACTTTGCCATTGCCCTTCATCCAACCTGAAGCTGGGGAGCGGTATAGCTCGCTTGCGTTCATGGAAAGATCACGGTTTACGCACGACCATCGGTACAGACGGAGCTTCCAGTAATAATAACCTCAACATGTTGGAAGAAATTACTCTTGCTTCATATGTGCAAAAGGGAATCGAACGCGACCCTCTTTTTCTGTCAACAGCAGAATTATTGAGGATGGCAAGTTTTAACGGAGCACAATCACAGGGTCGCAGAGGAACCGGCAATCTTGCAATTGGCATGGAAGCTGACCTTGTTATTATTGATTTTAGTGCACCCCATATGCAGCCAACCTATAATCCGGCAGATAATTTATTCACTACAGCCCAATCTTCTGACATAGCTTTAACAATGGTTAATGGTAAAGTTTTATATCGTGATGGTTTCTGGCCAACACTCGATATTGAGCAGATTATTTGGCGGGCCCGTGAGATTAGGGATGAAAAGTTAGAGCGTATCCAACACAATTCCTGAGTATTTTTTTCCAAAATAGATAAGGGCCCCATGAGGAGCCCTTACCAGAGGAGACGTATGAAGAGGTGTTAGTAGCATTTAAGCTACGATCTTAGAATACTCGCGACATGTGACTTTGAAAGAGTGAAAATTTGAACAAATGTGAAAAGAACGTGAGAAGCTCTAACTTGCGTTTAAAAAGAACAAACAGCACATTCCTTATACTTTGGAGCATTTTTACAGCTTTCTTTATTTTGCTGTCTGTCACAGGCTGTTCACTATTAAGTGATCAGCAGACAGAAACAAGAGCAAATAATGCTGTAGAGACAAAATTGGATTCTGTAGCAGATTTTGAAGAACTGCCGTGTATATCCCAGGCGCATATATTGGAGGAAAAAGAGATTCAACAGTATGTTACTGCACTTTTGGAAGTAAAGAAAGATTTTAACAGCCTGCGTCCGGGCGGGCAGGCAGATTTGGAACAATTACAACCGGCGACATTAGAGCGTGTAGTTGACGGGGACACTCTAATAGTGATGCTCGATGGTAAAAAAGAACGGTTACGGTTGATTGGTATTGATGCGCCCGAATCCTTCTCACATCACGATGAGAATCAACAGACAGTACAAGGCGAGAATGTTTCCCGTATCGTTTCTGCCTTAATTGAACCCGAAACGACTATCTGGCTGCAGTATGACGTCGATAAATATGACAGCTATGACCGAGTCCTGGCCTACGTCTACCTAAACGAGAACTTAATGCTGAATGAGCTTTTGTCCCGATTTGGCTTGGTAGAGGTCAAGAGTTACCGACCGAATGTGCACTTTCATGATTATCTGAAAACGATGGAATCAAAAGCCAAATCTGATCTAATTGGCATTTGGCAGAATCAGCCGGATTATAATGGAGATAGAAACGGAGATAAGCTTATGAACAAAAAAACTATATATTTAGCCGGAGGTTGTTTTTGGGGAGTTGAGGGCTACTACCAGCGTCTTCAAACAGGCGTATTAAATACCGAAGTCGGTTATGCCAACGGAAAAACTGAAAATCCCACATACCGGGAAGTATGTCGGGGTGATACCGGTTTTGTGGAAACTCTTAAACTGGAATATGATGCTGACCGGCTTTCTCTCAGAGAAGTGTTGGCACATTTCTTTCGCATAGTCGATCCCACCACCG
>CAZVVR010000189.1:0-2924 GCA_964630605.1 uncultured Mageeibacillus sp.
GTCACTTTACTATTCCAAGGTTGAAAAGTTTTTTGTAATATCCTATTCCAATCGGCATCTGATTCAAATAAATATATATGCTTAGCCTTCTCAATATTTTCTAATGAAAACTCTCCTTCGGCACAACCAGCATCAATAATAATAGAATCTTCTTCAACAGTAAAGTTTGAATCAGTATACTTATGTGGAGAATCATTAGATTGTTCACGTAATATACCATCTATATATGCTACAATTTTTTCTCTTTTTTCATCTTTATAATATAATCGTTTATTATTCAACAACACATATGGTAATCCGTCAATTTCATCATGAAACACATCAATATTATTGTTATTTTCCTCATCCAAATGATATGGAAAGTAATCTATCTTTTTTTGTAAGTATTCTATTTCTTCAGAATAATTCTGCAATAATTTCCTGACCCAAACTCTCAAATTCATCAGTCAGCAAGCGGAAACGGTATTCCTCGGCTTCCAGCGGCTCCGTTAAAGACGCCAAAAGATCGTTTAATTCTCCACCTTCCTGTCTCAGCTGCGCTAGTTTAATCAGAATGCGAGTCACAGTATAGGCACCGTCGTCCAGAAAATAATTTTCCTTAAATGCACCATGACCAGATGTTTCCATCGCTAGTTGTGTATCTTGCCCGGCTTCATTAAGGCGTATAGCTTCATTGATGACGTTGCGGTAACCGCGCCTGTAACGATGATGAATGCCGCCAAGTTCGAGGATAAAGTCCGAAAGTTCATCAGATGTCACGGAGTCGGTCACAATAGTGGTCCCGGGATGCTCTTGCAGAATCATGGCTGCCATCAGAGCTATTAAGCGATTACGGTTTATTTGCAGGCCGGTATGATCAACTACACCGGCACGGTCCACGTCAGTATCGAAAATAATGCCCAAATCAGCATTTTCTCTTAAAACCGCAGTGCGCAAACTGGCAATGGCTGTGGAATCTTCCGGATTGGGTGCGTGATTGGGAAAATAGCCGTCCGGCTCCAAAAATTGGCTACCTTTAGTTTCTGCTCCCAGAGCAACGAGAATACGGTCAACAAAAAATCCGCCCGCACCATTACCCGCATCAACTACTATATGAAGCCCTTTAAGAGGGGTGTCCGGATGTATCGGATGCTGCACACCCTGTCGAATTTTTCTCACTAATTGGCTTGAGTACTCTCGCATAAAATCTATCTGGTCCGGCATAGTCCAATCGTTAGGGACTTCTATGAGATAAGCTGCAGCGGCTCTGTCCAATATATAAGTAATATCTTCTTTGTCCAAACCTCCGTCGGCAGTGAAAAATTTGAAACCATTGCGATTCCAGGGCAGGTGAGAGGCTGTCACCATAACTGATCCGTCATATTCAAAGCCTTGAGTGATACAGCTCATAAATAGTGCTGGTGTTGACGCAAGTCCTAAATAATAAGTATCTGCACCGGCTGCAGCCACACCTTCGAGAAAAGCCTGTGACAATTCCGGTGCAGAAATTCTGGAATCGTGTCCTAAAGCTATCTTTAAGTTACAGGGCAATTTCCCGCTGTGCTCGCTTAGCCATTCTGCGAATCCGACGCCGATTGCTCTGGCGACGGGAGAAGACAGGTTCACTTGTTCATTTTCAATTCCATTCAGTGCGACGCCACGAATATCACTGCCATTTTGCAGACTCGTCCAGTCTGTTTCTTTGCTTTGCATAGAAGACCTCCGTCTTTTATTTTATGTTTAGTTAGTGTCAGAAGACTGATTTTTATTTTTTCGAGGGGTTAACTGATTTAACGGGTTCTTATCCACAGCATTATGAAGCTGCTTGTTATCGATATGAGTGTAAATTTCGGTAGTTGCTACTGAACTGTGACCCAGAATAGCTTGCAGGCTTCTAATATCTACTTCACCATATTGGTACATAAGTGTCGCTGCCGTATGGCGTAATTTATGAGTGGAATATCGTTTAGGGTCGAGCCCTGCAGATATAATGTATTTTTTTATGATATTTTGCACCGCACGCGGCTGAAGTCTCGTGCCAAGACGAGAGATAAACAGAGCGTCCTTGTCCTTTTTTTTGGCTGGAAATCTTTTTGGTATATAGTCACTCAAGGCGCGTATACAGGCACCGTTAAGGTAGATTGTGCGTTCTTTGCCGCCTTTGCCCATCACAGTTATCCGATCTTCTTTAATATTAGGAATATCAATCGCACATAGCTCTGCCAAGCGTAAACCACAGTTTAAAAAAAGTGTTAAAATACAGTAATCACGGCTGGAATAACGCGTATCCGAGTCAGCAGCTGCTGTAAGAAGTTCTCTGCTCTCATCCAGGCTGAGATGCTTAGGCAGTTTTTTTATCTGTTTGGGTGTCTCCAGACGGTCCGCTATATTCTCTTCTAATAAATTAGCCTTATTGGTCAAATATCCAAAAAAACTGCGCAGGCTGGAGATGCGGCGAGCCCTGGTTGAGGGAGCAGCATCCCGGGCTGCAGCTAGCCAGCTAACGTAAGCGTACAGATCACTCAACTTTACCTGGCTGAGATATTTATCGTCTACCACAGACAGATCTATCTCTGTCCATTCAGGATCTTCCGGTGTCGAGCTTTCACGGGGACGCAACATGAAACGAAAAAAGAAAACTAAATCGTAACGATATTGTTTAATCGTTCCGGCTGAGCGCCCTTTAATCGCTTGAAAATAGCCAAGAAATTCTTCCATTCGCTCAAAGGTATTTTCAACATTTTTCTTTTCGCCCTGTGACATAGCTACATTATACGCTATCATGGTTAAGAAAAAGATTCATGGAATATGATTGCTTTTTAATTAAATTTTTAATGAATAAAGCCGAAAAGCTTCAGGAGGAAAAATTAATGGAAAAACTTCGGGTAGGAATTGTTGGGGCCACCGGCCTAGTTGGCCAAACCTTTATCTCATTGTTGGATAAT
>CAZVVR010000190.1:0-2873 GCA_964630605.1 uncultured Mageeibacillus sp.
GATTTTTCACCAGAGGCTGGGCCTGAGACAGCGCCATACCGTAACCCGGTACAATGATTACGCTTTGCGCATCATTCAACCATTGGGCGTAAACGGGGCCCGTCTGACTTTTTTCAGGCGCAACAGCTTCGACGGCTGTTTCCGCTACCGGAACAGCTACAGATTCAACTGCTGCAGTAGCTACTGCAGCGACTTTCTTTTTCTTCACCTGAGGGGTAGATGTTTTGCCCAGAAGAATATCCATCAGCTTGCGATTCATGGAACGGCACATTATTTGTGTCAGGAGTAAACCTGAAGCTCCGACAATAGCCCCTACCGCAACCAGCAAGGGATCCGCTATCGCTAAGCCGGCGATAGCTCCGGCTACGCCTGAGAAAGAGTTAAGTAGCGAAATCGTAATCGGCATATCTGCTCCGCCTACACGGATAGCGAAGATGACACCAAAAAGACCGGAAATGATTGCACAGAGAATAATTAATAAGGTTTTTGCCAGATTATCGGATAAAAGCGCGGGAATACTAAGCAGCACTACAGTCACCAGCGAGGCAGCCAGAGTTAAACCGGTCCAGAACGCGTGTCGTTTCAAGACAATAGGTTTTTGGGTGATGACGCCATGCAGTTTCCCTGCCGCCACTACGCTGCCGGTAAAGGTAAAGGCACCTACAAAAACAGCCAGACCGGCAGTGACCAGCGAAAAGATTTCTGCACCAGAGCCGTCTCCGGCCGCTATAAGGGTTAAAATACCCGCAAGCATAGAAGCAGCACCGCCGAAGCCGTTCAACATACCAACCATTTGCGGCATTTGGATCATCTTGACTTTGACTGATATCCACAGCCCGATTGCGGCACCGATCAGCATAGCTATATATAGCTCAGCAAACGAGAAAATGTTCCAGTACCATAAAGTCAGCACAACCATGAGCAACATCGAAACCGAGCCCAGTCTGTTGCCCCTGACCGCAGTATTGACTTTGCTCATCATGGAAATTCCAATCAGAACCGTGATTGCTAAAATTGCAGCCAGAATGTAATAAATAATTTCACCAGTCCCAGTACGAGTTGTAACAGCAGAAAACAAAGGGATAAATAATAAATTCATTAACATTATTTTTCTCCCTTTTTATTATCATCTGAATGAAACATCCGCAACATACGGTCGGTCACTGAAAACCCGCCTATCACATTGATCATGGCCAGGACAATTGCAATAAAGCCCAAAATTCTGCTAGCCGTGGCACCAGCTGAACTGGCCACAGCAGTCGCAGTCAAACAGCCCAGCACTGTGACACCGGAATAAGCATTCATGCCTGACATCAGTGGTGTATGCAGCAAACTGGGTACACGGTCAATTATTTTGTAACCGACCAGCATCGACACCCCAAAAACAACTATTAAGATTAAATGTTCTAATCCCATTCCCTACTCTCCTTGTATAAACAAATCTCTCTCTGATTTATCTTTCACATGAAGTGGCCACCGTTTGAGAGCGGTGGTCACAACATAAAGTTTTTTACTTGCAGAAGCCTTGCTGATAGAACAAAGCAGCAAATATAGGCCGCACATGTTTAATGTGCGGCCTATCACGTTAATGTCCCAAAGCCTCAAAAGCCTCTAGTGTTCCTTTGTGAACCACTTTTCCCCCGTAAGTTGTCAGAGAGCTCTGAATAATTTCATCTTCAAGATCAATCACAATTTCTCCGTCCTTGATCAGGTAAGAAAGCAGATTGTAAACGTTTTGGGCAAACATCCAGGTTGAGCTGGTAGGCAGCAAGCCCGGCAGGTTTTTAATACCAATAATTGTTACACCGTGCTTAACCTCAGTTCTTCCCGGTGGAGTGATGGCGCAGTTTCCGCCTTGATCGATTGAAATGTCGACAATGACGGAACCCGGTTTCATGCTCTTGACCATTTCTTCAGTAATCAGGGTAGGAGCAACTTTGCCCGGAACTAATGCAGACAAAAAGACAATGTCCATTTCAGGAATGTGCTTAGCCAAAATCTGCCGTTCAGCTTCTAATCTTTCTGAGCTAAGAGCAAGAGCGTAGCCACCTGCTCCAATGGCTTCTTCAGCCGGCACTTCCAGATCGATTGTCTTAGCACCCAGAGACTGGGCCTGTTCTGATGCTGCCGGACGTATATCAGCTGCATAAACTTGAGAACCCAAACGTTTGGCAGTGGCCAAGGCCTGTAAACCACCTACACCAACACCTATTACCATGGTATTGGTCGGCTTAATCATACCAACCGCAGTAAATATTTGCGGAGCAAATTTCGGCAAGGCATTCGCAGCCAGCAAAATACCTTTATAACCTGCACATGTGCTCATAGAAGTCAAAGCGTCCATGCTTTGGGCACGGGTTATGCGGGGTATACCATCCAGGGTAATACTTGTAATTTTATGCTCGGCCATATGCTTTACCATTTGGTGGTTAACAGGAGAGGCAGGGTGTATAAAGGTAATCAGGAGCTGCCCTTCATGCATAAGATCAACTTCATGCCTGTTCTGCTCTTCATTCATCAGAGGCTCTTTAACTTTCAAAATAACGTCAGCCTGATCATAAAGAACTGCCACGTCTTCAATAATATCTGCTCCGGCCGCTGTATAATCAGAATCATGATAAAAAGCGCCCTCGCCTGCATCCTTTTCTACCAGAACCCTAAGTCCATCCTTGACCATTCTAGCTACTGTTTCCGGTGATGCCGCAACGCGTCTTTCACCAGGCATAATTTCTTTAGGAACTCCAATAACCATGTTTATACCTCCCAGTACATGCAATTCATTAACTGTATATTAACAGCTAAAATCATCTATTACAACAAGTTTTTTGTTCATAACGCAAGCAAACACTGCTGTTTTTGGGGTATCTTTTGTA
>CAZVVR010000191.1:0-2866 GCA_964630605.1 uncultured Mageeibacillus sp.
GAAGTTTTAATCCGCATCACTCAAAAGCTGGAAAAAGATGATAATGACAGAACCCAGGCAATCATTGACACTATTGTTGATCGACTGGGAAAATATATATATGAAATTGGACCACGTTCATTAGAACAAGTGGTAGCAGATCAGCTTTATTCTAAAAATATGAATTGCGCTTTTGCTGAATCTTGTACGGGTGGAGCATTGTCAGCGCGACTGGTTTCACTGCCGGACACTTCAAAGATTTTCAAAGGCAGCATTGTTAGCTATACCAGCAGCGCAAAAAAGGAAGTTTTGGGCGTCGATCCTGAAATTATCGAAATATATGGCAGTGTCAGTGCTGAATGTGCGCAGTCAATGGCTGAAAACTGCAGAAGATTGTTTCAGGCAGATATCAGCATTTCCATAACAGGTTTTGCCGGGCCGGAAGGGGGGAATACCGAAAATCCGATTGGTACTGTATACTTTGCTGTGGCCCGCGAAGACGGAGTATCTGTTTGTAAACGTTATTTCCCGGGTAATCGCCAAAGAATTATTAGTAGCGCCGTAGTTACGGCTCTTGATCTCCTGAGAAGGGCTGTATAGAGTGAGTAGTCGGAATCTAAAAAGACAAAAATTTAATCAGAAAAAATCTGAGCCGATATTATCCGTCGCACATTCTACTTTTATAGTCGTACTGGCTTTAACTTTATCCAAAATTACCGGTTTCGTGCGCGAAATTGTGATAGCTCCAACTCTTGGCTATGGTGTAAATACGGATGCATATTTTATCGGTTTTCAGATCCCGGATTTAATTTATCAGCTAATGATTGGTGGCGCCATCGGTGGAGCGCTTACGCCTTTTATGTCCTCCGGACTGGAAAAAAACCAGGAAAAAAGAGTCTGGCGCAGCGTCTCCATCTTTATGAATGTCTTTTTGCTGGCAACAGCTATAGCAATTCTTATAGGAATATTATTTGCTCCGAGTCTAATTACTTTTTATAATGCAGATAAAGATCCTGAAGTTATTAACAGGGCAATTGAAGTATCGCGAACTCTTTTTCCGCAGATATTTTTCTTAATGGCAGCTGGTTTTCTTTCAGGAATTTTGCACGCCTATCGTTTATTTCAGCGCAGTGCTTTTGGGCCAACCATTTATAATCTCGCTTGCATATTCTTTATCGTATTATGGGGTAACACCACAGCAGAAGGTCCGGCACGAGCAGCAGCCGGCATAATTGTTGCTGCAATTATTAATTTTATTTTTATGATGTTAATGACCCGTGATAAATTGCAGCTGTACCGTCCTGCGATTTCCCTGCGGGATAAAGGATTCCGCCGTCTTTGGGGCCTTGCATTACCAACTCTCATTTCCGGATCTGTAATTCAGCTTAATTATATTATTCAAACTTCTTTCGCTAATCAGTTTACGGGCGCCGTTACAGCTTTGCAGCACGGCATGACTACCTGGCTTGCTCCTTTCGGAATTTTTGGAGTAGCGGTCAGTAATGTTATGACCCCCACATTATCACGGGCTTATGCGCGATATGATTTCAATGCTATGCGCGGAATATTCACACAATCTTTGCGCCGTGCCAGTTACTTAGTGGCACCGTTTGCTATTGCTTTTGCTGTAATGGCTGAAGAAACTATTGAGGCTATTTATCAATGGAACAACGCCATACCATACAATCGTTTATTAGTTGAAGCCGATGTTTTACGCATCTACTGCGTGGCTATGATATTCCAGACAGTGGTGCTGCTCTATAACAACGCTTTTTATTCGCGTCAGACAACCAGAGTTTCTCTGCTTACCAGCACACTTTCACTTATCTTTATACCGCTGCTTTCCCTCTTGTTTACCAGAGTTCTTGATTTCGGAATTTACGGACTACCTCTAGCCTATGTCATCAACTCAATGATTCTGGCATTACTTTTGTATCTGCTTTACCAGCGCCATATTCCGCAAGCCAGACCATATCGGCTGTCACCATTCTTTATTCGGTTAATAGCTATAGCCATCCCTACCGCACTGGTTTTTCTGGGAATGAATACACTGCCGATTAATGCTTTAAACAAATTTATGCAGCTATTCTACTACGGCCTTAAATTAATTATTGGCCTGCTGATATATTATCTGGCAGGTCTGGCTATAAACCTGCATGAAGCCAAAGATGTGCAGCGAGTCTTACGTCGAGCTCCGCGGCTGTCCCCCAGAAACTAAAAAGTCAAACAATTTGACAGGTGATGACTGCTAAACAATGAAAATAAGATTGCTTTTTTTAGCTGCAGACTATAAAATAGAAGAACATAAGTTCGCTGACAATTAAATAGGAGGAAGTTGAGCATGGCGAGAAGGAGAAAATCATCAAAATCTAATCAGGATATCAGCCCAAAATTAGCTGAAGAGCGCGATCGCGCTCTAAAGGCTGCACTGAATAAAATTGAAAAAGAATATGGTAAAGGCTCAGTTCAGAGATTGGGAGATTCTGAAGTGGTTGATATTGAAGCTATACCTACAGGCTCATTGAGTTTGGATCTGGCCTTAGGCATAGGGGGAGTACCGCGTGGCCGTGTTGTAGAAGTCTACGGCCCTGAGTCTTCGGGTAAAACCACTATTGCACTGCATATGATCGCCGAAGCTCAAAAGCTCGGAGGGGTAGCTGCATTCATCGACGCGGAACATGCCTTGGATCCTAACTACGCCGAAGCTCTCGGGGTTGATATTGACAACTTAATCGTGTCTCAGCCTGACTACGGTGAGCAAGCATTAGAAATTTGTGAAGATCTGGCCCGCAGCGGTGCAATTGACATCATTGTAATAGACTCAGTTGCAGCCTTGGTCCCCAGAGCAGAAATTGACGGCGAGATGGGCGATGCATCTGTTGGGCTT
>CAZVVR010000192.1:0-2853 GCA_964630605.1 uncultured Mageeibacillus sp.
CTCACGCAAGCGATAAACACGGGTATCACCAATATGCGCGAAAAAACAACTTTCGGGATAGATAACACCAATAGTCAGAGTAGTACCCATTCCCTTATGCTCTTCATTCTCCAGGGATTTCATGTATACATGAATATTAGTCTTTTGAACTACTTCGTCAAGAATACGACGTATCTCCGCCGGTTCATTTTTAAGCGGTAGCTCTTGTTCGAGGTATTCACTGGCAAACTGACACGAAATTCTGCTTGCAAGTTCACCGCTTCTATGACCACCTAAACCATCAGCAATGATAAAGATACCAGGCTTCTCATCTTCTAAGAGCACGACGTAATTATCTTCGTTCCGGTCTCGCACTAAACCTTTATTAGTTTGTGCAGCGTATTCCATGCTCGTCTACCTCGCTATTCCTTTTCACCTTCAGCTTTATCATCTGGAGTCCGTCTTCTTAACTGGCCACAAGCCGCATCAACATCTAAGCCCAGTGAGCGCCTGAGTGTAACATTGATACCGTGCCTGCTCAATTCTCCCTGAAAACTGCTTACTGCTTCCTTACTGCTGGCCTCAAAATCTAATCCGGGCACAGGGTTTGCAGGTATGAGATTTACATGACAGTTACAGTTTTTTAATTTACTTGCAAGTTCTTTCGCCTGTTCACGACTATCATTTATATTCCTGAACAAAGCATATTCAAAAGTCACCCGTCTTCCGGTACGAGACGTCCATTCTGCTGCAGCAGCAAGCAAGTCATTAAAATGATAAAGCTTGGCAATCGGCATCAATTGCTCACGCAATTCCTGATTTGGTGCATGCAGCGAAATTGACAAAGTGATTGGCAAGACTTCTGCGGCTAATATTAGCATCTTGTCGATTAATCCGCAAGTTGACACAGTCATGTTGCGATAGCTCATGCCCAGGCCAAATTCAGGGTCGTGCATACGTTTCAAAAAATCGATCAGAGCATCAAGGTTATTGAGCGGCTCGCCGGTGCCCATAACCGTGACATTACGTATACGCTGATCCACCAAGCGTGCAGATTGAGCAACCTGCGCAAACATTTCGCCGCTGGTAAGTTTGCGCCCATAGCCGGCTGCACCGGATGCACAAAATCTGCAACCCATAAGACAACCTGCTTCAGAGGAAATACAGCAGGATAATCCAAAGCGATAACGCATCACAACCGTTTCAATGCGCTGACGGTCGTGAAGCTCGTAGAGATATTTTATGCTGTCACTATCTTGAGAACGCAGTTCTTTAATCACAGCCAGTCCACATTGTTTAAAAATTTTTGAGAGTTTAGTGCGTAAGTCCAGAGAGAGATTAGTCATCTCAGAAAAATCACTTGCGCCTTTTTGCTGCCACTGCAGTAACTGTTTGGCGCGAAATGGAGCTAGGTCTAACTGATCTGCCAACTCAGCAAGTTCAGGCAAACTCAAATCGTAAAAAAAATCATACTTGTAATTTGTACTTTTATTTTGCATTGCAGATTAAATGCCTCATCTCTACTCGCTGGTTCGCTGCATACGTGCAAGGTAAAATCCGTCAGAACCATCCCGGTGTGCCAACAAAGTAACATCACCGCCAAGCCCGTTACGCTCAGCAGATGTATCATAAGTTTGCATTAAAGCAGCTGGCAACTCAAGCCGCAAATTATCCAATTTATAATTTTTGCCTTGTTCAGAATCGAGAAATGTTTTAATTTGACCGCTGTTTTCATCAGGATTAATAGTGCAGGTGAAGTAATAAAGCCACCCGCCCGGAGCCGGCAGATAAGAAGCTTGCTGTAGAATTTTCTCCTGCAAAGGTTTGAGGCGTTCAATCGCTTTATAGCTGGCTCGCACTTTGATTTCTGGTCTACGGGCTAAAAGACCTAAGCCGCTGCAGGGAACATCACAGAGTACCAGGTCAAAATCATCCTGAAAAGGCAGGGTTTTACTGGCATCAAGGACATAGTACTCAACATTGGTATGGTTTCTGCTTTCCATAAATTCTCGCACCAAATTAAGACGGTCAGCTGAAATATCACAAGCTATTAACTGGGCTTTTGGGCTCAATCGTTCGGCTAAATGCCCAATTTTCCCACCGGGTGCAGAGCAAAGATCAATTACCCGCAAATCTTCCTTAAATAAAAGCTCTTTAGGTAACATCGAACCGGGAAGCATTGCAGCTGAACTTTGCGCTGTAAAAAGCCCTGATTTGTAAGCTGAAAGCTCATTAAAAGCTTTTCCCGCAAGATTTATATGCAACGCTTCTTTTGGCCAGGAAGCGGCTTCGGCTTCCAGCTCCTTTGCCTCAGCCCCAGTTAACCATTTTTCAATTTGATCTTTTTTACGCATATCTAAACGAACTGTCTGTGTTTCCGGAAATTCCAACGCGTCTAAAGCGATTTCACGGGCTGTTTCGTCTCCATACCAGTGACGAAGCAAGCCGTACAGCTCAGTGCTTAACCCCAGTTCATATGCCTGCATTTTTTTTCTGGGTATATCCGGCACGCTTCGTGACAAAGCGCGTAAAACACCATTAACGTATGACGTAGCCTTTTCACCTATTAAAAACCTGATCAGTTTTACACTTTCATCAACCGCTGCGTGGGTAGGGACACCATATGAAAAATGCAACTGCCAAACACCCAGGCGCAACACGCTCTGCATCCAGGGATCAAGCTTTTCAAATGGTCTGGAGGAAGCCTTTTTCAGCCAGGCGTCAATCAACGGCAGACGGGACAGCGTGCCATAAATAATGGCAGATGCAAAGGCCCGGTCTCTTGAGTCTAAGTCAGGGTCACTTAAATGTTTAGAGGCACTTTCATTGGAAAAGCCGCCTTCAGATAAAACTTCGTGCAGAACCCGGCAAGCA
>CAZVVR010000193.1:0-2806 GCA_964630605.1 uncultured Mageeibacillus sp.
AAAGCTCTTATTCACTCTTCATTCGCCAATTTAAGTTTATTCGAAAAGAACTTATAGCTAAGGTAGCTAACAATTCAAAGTCTTTGTTGTCATATTTCCGATTCTGCTGCGTCGGATCCCCCCTTTCTGTTGACAGTGAAAATATCATTCGCTAACATTAAAACGATGGTGAAGAACTCTGCATACCTGTAGGTAAGCAAATATGGCGTTATTCACCGTTGTTGTTTCAAACCAACTCAAAATATTGTGCTTTAGCTTTAGTGTCATGATCTGATCAAATACACTAAAAGTAGCAGGTACATAAAGCGGATTGCCCTGTAAGAAAGCGAACTAGTCTGCGATCAAGAAATTCTTTTACCCTAACCGGGGTTAATTGTTATTTCTTGATTGAACCGGGGCTTTTATTTTCTCCGGTTCTTTATATCGGAGGCCGAAGTAATGTACAATTCCCAATGATTTTGCTAGGCCCCAAATGAAGGTTTTACTGCATGTTGCTGGCAGAAAACAAATAAACCAAAATGATAATTATGATTCAGGAGGATCACATGGCAGAAGATTTAATGAAACGTATTGCCCAACTGGTTGCAGAAGGCGATGACGAAGAATCCGTTAAGTTAGTAAAACAAGCTATAGCTGACGGACACGACCCTATGGAAGTACTTACAGAAGGTGCGGCAAAAGGAATGGATATCATAGGCGCTGCATATGACGAAGGTGAAGCGTACCTTCCCGAACTCGTCTTGTCAGGCGACGCTATGACCGCGGTGGTTGACGTTATTTTCGAACAGTTAGATGACGAACAGAAAGCCGCAAGTAAGCAGGGTACAGTTGTTATTGGCCAGGCCAAAGGTGACGTTCACGATATTGGCAAAAACATCGTAAGCGCTCTGTTGGCAGTAAATGGTTTTACAGTTGTTGACCTGGGAATAGACGTCGAAGTAAAAGCTTTCTATGAAAAAGCCAAAGAACATGATGCAAACATAGTTGCTATGTCCACACTTCTTACAACATCTTTACCCTACATGGAAGACGCTAAACGCTATTTCAAAGATACCGGTGTCAGCGAAAATTTCTTCTTTATCGTAGGCGGAGGCCCAGTCACTCCTGAGTTCGCACAAGATTTGGGTGTTGACGGATGGGCACGTAATGCTTTCGACTGTGTTCAGCTCTGTAAAGAACTCATGGCAAATAAAAAACCCGGCTCCGGCGAAACAGTTATCGTCGACTCAGAAGCCAAGTAATGAATAGGAGACAATATGTATAATTACAAAGTTCAACGCATTCTCCGCAGTCTGGAAAAAGCGCGCACCGGCAAGATTATGCCGATGAAAGAATGGGACACAAAAGTAATTCCCAAGACTGTAAAAGCAATCTTAAAAAAATATAATCTCGAGAAAACACTCGACATGGATAATCCGATTAACTATGATGACGAACTGGCAGATACATTTTTCAAAGCCGGTTGGGAACTGGCACTGGAACTTGGGATGTACTGCGAAGACACCGAGCGAGTTATCGAAATAACTGAAGATGAATTACTCGAATCTATCCGCGATTATCCCGAACAGCTGATTTTAGGCGAAGGCCAGGATCAGGTAGTTATGAAACCTCGTCGCCCGGAATCAGAATATAAACCACTGGTGGCAGCATCTTTAGGTATTGTATGCTCTGAAGAGATTTACCTGCCTCTGGTTCAGGGTATTGTTAAATATCCTAAATTGGTTGACGTTTTGCACGGACCGACATTGGCAACAGCCTTTGGTCATCAAATCCGTTCAGGAGAACCGATTGAAACCCTGATGGGTAATTATGAATCACGCCTGAAGAAGGAAGCTCTCTGGCGCGCCGGACGTCCGGGCATGGCCTGCACCGGAGTCGCCGGAGCCATTACTGAATTCGGTCACCTCGGCGGAGCTCCCGAAGTAGCCGGTCGGGGCAATGTAACCATGTCTTTGTGCCCGGTTGAACTGAAGTGCACCTATTCCAACTTCCACCGTATTATCCAAGGTCTTAACTATGGCCACAAACTAAGAGTTGGTGCCTTCTCCTATATTGGCGGTTATGCTGGTCCTGCTGAAGGCGCAGCCATTTGCTGTGTTGCAAATGACCTCTTGATCCCAACAATCATGCAGTCCGATTACACCAGTTCATATGTATATGACATTAACCTCTTTGGTAACTGCGGACGTAAAGCTCTTTGGGCCAACAGTGTTTCCATTCAGGCTATCAGCCGTAACACTGGCTTTATGCGTAACAAAATTGTTAACGAAACAGCTGGTCCGTGCACAGAAATGTTTATGTACGAAGCTGCTATGGGCCTGATGAACCACTCGGTTTCAGGTGCATCCAAGACCACACAGCCCAGAAGCGCTGGTGGACGTTATACTGACTACATCACTCCTGTTGAGTGCTGGTGGAGCGGTGACGTGTTTAAATCAACAGCCGGCATGACACGTCGCGAAGCTAACGAGATCGCTAAAAAGGTTCTGCCAAAGTATGAAGATAAGCTGCGCTCACCTGACAAGGGCCTGCCGATCCAGGAATGCTATGACCTTAAAAACCAGAGACCTCTGCCCAACTACGTTGAATTGTTCAACAAAGTCCGTAATGAGCTGATCGACCTGGGTATGCCACTCGATAAAGTATTCGGTGAAACTTATGCGGGACTTCTAAAAGATGAACGCCGCACAATAGTTCTGTAATTAAATGATTTAAAAACAAGGCTGGACGTCCAGCCTTGTTTTTTTATGCGAGGTATTATTTTGAAACAGATTTTATTAAAAAATGCAGATGCAATTATCACTTG
>CAZVVR010000194.1:0-2770 GCA_964630605.1 uncultured Mageeibacillus sp.
TGACTATAGGGGTTCTCTATCCTGAAAGTTTCTATTTTGCGCATATTGGGGATACTCGTGTTTATCGCCTGCGTGCTGGTGATTTTGAGCAAATTACGCAGGATCACACCTACGTTGGTGAAATGCTGGCAAGTGGAACACTGTCGGAAGATGAAATTCGTGTTCATCCCCGTCGACATGTTTTAACGCAGGCAATAGGTTATCCTGAATTTCTTGATGTAGATTACATACATTTGGATCGTGCTCTTAATGATCGGTTCATAATGTCAAGCGACGGCTTACATGGAGTGCTAAATGATGATTTCATTTATGAAACTCTGGCTGGTCCGTCAACTCCGGAAGAAATTTGCACGCAGCTGGTAGATGAATCGTTAAAAGCAGGTGCACCGGACAACATTACAGTTATCACAATATTTGTGTGATCAGGAGGAATACATGAATTCTGCCCAGCAATTTCCCGCGGATACGATCATCGATGATCGATACCGTATAATAAGGCCAATCGGGCAAGGTGGCATGGCGTCGGTCTTTTTAGCTGAAGATTTAACTAATGGTGAAGCTGTCGCCTTGAAAGTCATGCGTGACGAATTGACTAATGATCCGGAATTTGTACGCCGTTTTGCAACTGAAGCACGGGCGGCTGCCAGTTTGGATCACCCTAATATTGTTAAGGTTCTTGACTATGGTCAAGACGGTGATGTTCGTTATATTGTTCAGGAATATGTCGAAGGTGAAACTTTAAAAGATATGATTCGCAGGGAAGGCGGGTTGGACTTTAGATTAGCGACACCATTAATGATACAAATAGGCTTGGCCTTAGAACATGCACATCAGCGCGAAGTCATTCACCGTGATATGAAACCGCAAAATATTCTTATTACTGAGGATATGGTAGCGAAAGTCACAGATTTCGGAATCGCCAGAGCTTCCAGTATGAACACTATCACCTTAACCGGTGGTGTAGTCATGGGTTCGGTTCATTATTTTTCACCTGAGCAGGCGCGAGGCGGTGAAGTTACTACGCGTTCGGACCTTTATTCACTGGGGATAATATTTTATGAAATGCTGACAGGCGAGTTGCCTTTTGACGGAGAATCTTCCGTAGCTATAGCTATAAAACATTTGCAGGAATTTCCTCCTGCACCCAGTTACTATGTAGCAGATTTGCCCAAAGCTCTCGATGATATTGTGGGACGTGCTATTCAGAAAAATCCAGCTGCACGATATAAGTCAGCTCGTGAGTTTATTGATGAACTGGATGCGTTTATGGTTGATCCCAATGGCGTTTACGGTGTAATCCCGCAAATTGCTTCGCGGGCAGAAGCAACTTCTACTTCTGCATTAGGTGTGCCGACACGCAAAAATAACTATAACAAGGTCAGGGATATAGACCGTACCTATAACAAGCGACGCTCATCCCGATATCGCGATACTGCAATTGTGGTTGCTATTAGTGCTGTAGCTATCACGCTGCTGGCTTTGCTGACAGTGTGGCTGGTGAGAAACTTCTCCGGTAGCGAAAAACCAACAGAAAATAATGAACTTATTTTAGATAATTTCATTGGCAGAGAAATTAATGATGAGCAGGTAATTGAGCGGCTCAACGAGCTGCAAAGTGCAGGTATGGAAATAGAATTACTTTACAGGGTAGATGAATCTGTGCTGTCAGGCGTTATCTTCCGACAAGAACCAGAATCCGATGGTTCGCTGACGATTAGACCACAAGGTCAAAAATTGAGTTTATATATATCCAGCGGTCAGGATTCGGTTGTTGTGCCCGATGTGGTGGGCGATACCAGAGTGATGGCTGAACAAAAATTGCGCACTGAAGGTTTCCTGCCTTATTTTACACCCGAGTTTTCTGATACTGTGGCTGAAGATGTTGTTATTCGAACTATTCCTGCCAGCGGTTCTGAGCTTCCCCGCGGAGAAAATATTGAGGTAATTTACAGTTCTGGGCCTGAAAATGTAGTGGTACCTAATTTACTGGACTTGCCGATAGAAGCAGCTCGTTCTTTAATAGAAGAACGCGGGCTGATTGTAGGTTCCGAGGTTTCCTTTACGGGAGATCCTGTTCCTGAAAATGACAAATATGTTATCAAGCAAAGTCCTGCCGCTAACACAGAAGTACCTGCCAGAACGCCCATAACGCTGGAAGTCGGCACCTATGATGACCTTTACAACTATAAAAACCCGACAACTACTGCTGCTGAGAGAATTATGCCGAAACTGGAAGGAAAAACCCAAGCAGAGGTGGATTCTATATTGTCAAAACTGGGGGTTTTGGAATATGGAGTTCAGCGCTGGCCCGCATCTGAATCAGATTTAAATCCAAACAATGAATCACATAAAAATAAGATATTTATTTTGGCTCAAAATATTGAAGCCGGTACTTCATTTTTGCCTAATAGAAATGAAATTGTTTTGACTTGGGGTAGTGCAGCTGATTACGACTTATATACTAATCCGCCAGCCCCCACCACTACCACACCAACAACAACAACGACAACAAAAACCACTACAACGGTTACGACTACAGTTACTGACACTACTACGACCGCTGAATCCAACAATGATGACGAGTAATATTTTTATGAAGGCAAGGAATACCATGCAAAAATTTGAAGACTGGACAAGCGCAAAAACTCTCTTGTGTCCATCTATTTTGTCCTCTGATTTATCTGATCTCAGCTCTGAGATTGAAAGGCTTAATGGCAACTATGATATGCTCCATTGTGACGTTATGGACGGATCTTTTGTCCCACTGATT
>CAZVVR010000195.1:0-2764 GCA_964630605.1 uncultured Mageeibacillus sp.
ATCCCGCTTTTCCCGCGCGGTCCGGGCGTGCCCTTTAATTTCTTAAAGTATTCTCGTTTCCATTCATAAAGATTGGGCAGCTTTAGTTCATTCTTGACGCCCAGCGGTCTCTGGCATTGGTTGCCGGAAATAAAGCGGCCGCCGTCCGCAAAGGTATTAATGGTCAGATTACAGTTGTTGGAGCAGAATTTGCAAAGGCTGGTTCTGGATTTGTGGGTGAAGTTTTCCAATTCTTCAAGAGATAAAAGAGTACTTTCTTCGCAGTTTTCGAGAGCGTAAATGGCCGCGCCGAAAGCGCCCATGAGGCCGGCTATGACCGGACGCACGACATCGCGTCCCATTTCCTGTTCAAAGGCGCGCAGCACTGCATCGTTCAACAGTGTGCCGCCCTGGACGACGATGTGTTCTCCCAGGTCGTCGGGTGAGGCAGCGCGGATTACTTTGTAGATAGCGTTTTTGACCACGCTGATGGAAAGGCCGGCCGAGATATCTTCGATTTTGGCACCGTCTTTTTGTGCCTGCTTGATCGATGAATTCATGAATACGGTACAGCGGGAACCCAGGTCAACCGGAGAGCGGCTCTTGATGCCGAGTTTGGCAAATTCGTCCACTTTATAGCCCATGGAATGTGCAAAAGTTTCCAGAAAAGATCCGCAGCCTGAGGAACAGGCCTCATTCAACATGATAGAGTCGATGGCTCCGTTTTTAATATAAAAACACTTGATATCCTGTCCGCCGATATCGAGGATGAAATCCACTTCCGGCTCGAAATGCTGGGCGGCAGTAAAATGAGCGATGGTTTCAACCAGGCCCATGTCAGCGTGGAAAGCATTCTGAATCAGGGCTTCACCATAACCGGTAGTAGCAGCACCGCAAATTTCGATGCGATCACCGCAAAGCCGGCGCAGCTTTTTCAGCTGCTTGTGCACGATTTGCATGGGAGAGCCTTTATTAACGTCATAATAGCTGTACAGCAATTCTTTGTTTTCAGAAATTAAGACCAATTTAGTGGTAGTACTGCCACTATCAATTCCCAGCCAGGCCCGCCCGCTGTATTCTTCAATCGGAATACTCGTGACTGTATCCTGGTCATGACGGTCCCGGAACGCCTGATATTCCTCATCATTTTTAAATAAGGCCGAGACGTGCCCTCTGGCTTCAGTTTTATGCTGGCTGCCGTAGACGAGTTTATCTACCATCTCCCGGTAGCTGATCGGCTGGTTGGCCGCGCTATAAATAGCTGCGCCTCTCGCTACGGAGAAACGAGCATAATCGGGCAAAAAGCCCGTCTCTTCTGTCAGATCCAATGTTTCCCGGAAACGGCGGCGCAAACCTTTGCAGTAGTAAAGAGGTCCTCCGAGAAAGACTACTTTGCCGCCAATTGAGCGGCCCTGGGCCAGACCGGTGATGGTCTGACTGACTACCGCCTGATAAATGGAATCGGCCACGTCGCTTTTAGTTGCACCCTGATTAAAGAGCGCCTGCACGTCGGTTTTGGCGAAAACACCACAACGTGAGGCGATCGGATAAAGGCGCGTCGCCTCCAGAGAGGCAGCGTCCATTTCCGCTATAGTCATGTCGAGCAGGGAAGCCATTTGATCGATAAAGGCCCCGGTGCCGCCGGCACAGGTGCCGTTCATGCGGGCATCGGTTCCGCCCTCAAAAAACAGGACTTTGGCGTCTTCTCCGCCCAGTTCAATAACTACACCGGCATCAGGAATATCGCGTTGGATAAACTGACCTGTGGCGTATACTTCCTGCACAAAAGGCAGGTCGGATGCTTCTGACACGCCCAGGCCGGCAGAGCCGGAAATGGCCATAGTAAAAGGAGCCTCTTCCAAAAGCTCTTTAATTGACGCCAGCATCTCCAAAGTTTTTCCCAAAGCCTCAGAGAAATGACGTTCATAACGCTCATATAAAATTTTATCGTCTACCGTGAAAACAATTTTGGCAGTGGTTGATCCGATGTCGATCCCCAGTGCCCGGTTACAATTTATAGTTTCGTTCATGTATTTCCAGTCTACTTCATGACTGTTATCTCCCATCGCTAATTATAAGAGGGTGTAGCATAAGTGTCAAAGTAAATAAAATCCTGTCAAAAGCTCCTGAATGATGTAGGATAATGAAGTGAGTTATTGGGCTTTTTTCTTAACAGTTTTAAAGATAAGTGCTATCACTTTCGGTGGTGGCTATACGATTGTGCCTGTTCTCAAAGATGAATTCTGTAACAAAAGAGAATTAATCAGCGAGGACGAGATGCTGGATATTATTGCTTTAGGGCAATCAGCACCCGGCCCCATCGCCGTTAGCGTGTCGCTGCTCCTGGGCTACAGATTAAAGGGACGCAGCGGAGCCTTGCTCGGTGTCCTTGCTGCTATTTTACCGCCTATGATCATTATTTCCGTGATTTACTTTTTTTATGAAGCTTTTGCCACTAACTACTGGGTTCGGGCGGCTTTGCGCGGCATGAGCGGTGCTATAGCTGCGGTCATGTTATTAGCTATGTTTTCGATGGCACGTCAGGTTTTGAAAAAGAATAAAATTCTCTCATTGGGTATACTCGTGGGGGCCTTTCTGTTGGTTTACTTTACTACAGTCAGTGTTGCCATCTTAATTCTAATTTTTGCCTTGCTCGGGATCATCGTTTTTACCTATAAAGATAAAGCGGAAGCGGGAGATGAATCATGATTCTGTGGCAATTGTTTCTCGCTTTTCTGGAAGTCGGAGTTACTGCATTTGGAGGCGGTTATGCGGCTTTGCCTAT
>CAZVVR010000196.1:0-2763 GCA_964630605.1 uncultured Mageeibacillus sp.
CGTTGTACTCTTGTCCGGTACCAGGAAGGAAACCCGGAACATCAACTAAAGTAAGCAGGGGAATATTAAAAGAATCACACATCCGGATAAAACGCGAAGCTTTATCTGAAGCATTAATGTCGAGGCAACCTGCCAGAACACGGGGCTGGTTTGCTACCACGCCAATACTTTCACCGTTTAACCTCAAAAAACCAACAATCATATTCTGGGCATAATAAGGTTGAACTTCGAAAAACTCAGCATTATCAGCCAGATCATAAATCAGATCCTTCATGTCATAGGGTGTACGTGGATCGGCCGGAATCAGACTGTTTAATGAGTCGAGCATGGTATTAGGATCATCGGCACCGGCGTAGGTTTTCGCTTTTTCCAGATTGTTTTGCGGCAGATAACTCAAAAGCTGACGGATCTGAGTAAAACATTCATTTTCATCTCCGGCTCTGAAATGTGCAACACCGCTAACACTATTGTGTGTCATCGAGCCGCCAAGCTCCTGTGCCGTAACTTCTTCACCGGTCACTGTTTCTATAACCTGAGGTCCGGTGATAAACATCACACTGGTGTCGTCCACCATAAAAACAAAGTCGGTTAAGGCAGGTGAATAAACTGCACCTCCGGCGCAAGGACCCATAATAACTGAAATTTGCGGGATTACACCGGATGCTTTGGTATTGTTGTAAAAAATCCTCCCGTAACCAGCCAATGAATCAACACCTTCCTGGATGCGGGCACCACCGGAGTCATTGATTGAAATAATAGGACAGCCAATTTTTAAAGCCATTTCCTGAGTTTTGACGATTTTGTCGGCATGCATCTCACCTAGTGAACCGCCAATGATGGTGAAGTCCTGGGCGGTCACACAGACAAGGCGGCCATCGATGGTCCCGTATCCCGTGATTACACCGTCACCGGGAGCAATCTTATCATCCATACCAAACTGGTTGGAACGATGTTTGACAAACATGCCCGTCTCGACAAAAGATTTTTCATCAAGCAGAGTGTTGATGCGCTCGCGAGCTGTCATCTTGCCACGATCATGCTGGCGTTGGATCGCTTTTTCACCTCCGCCTTGTCGAAGCTTGTCTCTCAGTTCGACCAGTTCTTTTTGTTTTTCAGTCAACAAAGCTCACCCTCCTCTATCTAAAGTTGTTTATTTTATTTTCTAAAGCTTTCAGGAATTTCGTACAAGCCACCGGACCATTCAACAAGCTCATCCAATGATTTGGCTGCCAGCCGTTCAGAAGTCGCAGTTGCCGGATCAATCTGCAGATCGTCGGGCAAGGCTATCTTTCCCGTTTTCCGCATTTTTTCAATATCTGCTTTATTTGCATATTCGCCCAAAGGCGTGTCTTGAGCAACAGCTGCTAAAAGCTTTCTGCGTTCTTCTTCGCTTTCGGCCAGGTAGAGATAGGCAATACCCTGCTCTGTAACAACGTGAGTAACGTCTTCGCCGTAAATCATAACCGGTGGCGCATCGAAACCACTTTCTTTACCTATTTTTACTGCATCAAGTTCCTTTTTAAAGTTATAGCCAAAACGACCCTGACTGGCAAGCATCTGAACTACAAGCTTTTTACCTCTTTGCAATGATTGCCCGGGATTTGGCATCATATCCAGCCAGGCAGGTGAAGTGTGCCTGCGACCTAAAGTATTATGGCCCATATTCGGAGCTCCGCCGAAACCGGTCAGGCGCCCGCTGGTTACAGTTGAGGAGTTACCCAGATAATCCATCTGCAGAGTTGCGCCCAGGAAAAGATCTATACCGTAAAGTCCGGCAATTTGAGCAAAGGCACGGTTTGAACGTAAAGTTCCGTCCGAGCCTATCGGAAAAATATCAGAACGTGCTTCTGTGTAACGCTCCATACCTATTTCACCGCCAAAAGTATAAATGCTATCTACCCAGCCCTCTTCTATGGCCGGAATCATGGTGGGATGTGGATTAAGAACCCAATTTTTACAAATTTTATTTTTCAGACCCAGCTCTTTACCATACGTGGGAAGCAAAAGTTCTATGGCTGCAGCGTTGTACCCGATACCATGATTGAGTGAAGTGACGCCATGTTTTTCATAAATACCCTTAATGGTCATCATACCCATTAAGATATGCCGATCACGGATTTTTTTGGGATCTCTGGTAAACAAGGCTTCCAACTGGAACGGTTCATCAGCCTGAACTACAAAATCGATCCAGTCTCCGGGAATGTCTACACGTGGTAAGGCACCACGTTCAACGATCCGGTCTGCCTGAACCACTACAATTGCCTGATTAAAGGCTGCTGCTTCAACAAGTGTAGGAGTGTCTTCTGTGCTGTATCCTGTAAAAAGATTACCGTCGGGATCAGCCTGTTCAGCGGCAACAAGGCAAATATCTGGAATGAGATCAACAAAAAGTCTGGAATAAAGTTCCAGATAGGTATGGATAGCTCCAATTTTTAATTTTTTCTCAGCGAGCATATCTGCCAGCCTGACGCTCTGCATGCCGGCGTAAGCGAAATTGATCTCACTGGCTATTCCTTTGTCAAACACATCCAGATGTTCTTCCCTGGATATAGAAGGAACAATCATAGTAACATCGTGTACCTTGTCAGGATTAATTTTTGTCAGTGCTTTGGCCAAAAAAGAAGCCTGTTTCTGGTTATCTCCCTCAATTACCACTCTGTCTCCGGGCCGCATCAGGGCTTCGAGTGCCTCAGCAATCGAAGCAGTATCAATTACCTTTTGACTGGTGTAGGGGGATGCACTTTCAAGACGCGCTTGCTTCAT
>CAZVVR010000197.1:0-2745 GCA_964630605.1 uncultured Mageeibacillus sp.
CAACAGTTGTTTCCAAAAAATTAGGGATCTCCTTATAAGATATCTTGATGGGATTGGTTATCTCCTCTGCCAATGGTCCTAATGAAGAACCTAATATAAGAGCTAAATCAACTTTAAACCCTGTTCTGGCCAGAACATAATCTGCAGTTGTTTTAAAAAAATCATAACTATAATTTTCCTGCATACTCACCTCTTGATAAAGTACTTTAAATATATTTTCGTGCCTGAAGGCTAAGAGAGGACTTATTTATACTAGTAGACTAGCACAAAAAAGCCCCTGCAATTCAAGATTACAGGGGTTTTTGGAGCCTTCTAAGGGAATTGAACCCTTGACCTCATCCTTACCATGGATGCGCTCTACCTACTGAGCTAAGAAGGCAATTATTTAATTAGGTTCACTCTCTGGAGCGGGTGAGGGGAATCGAACCCCCGTATTCAGCTTGGGAAGCTGATGTTCTGCCATTGAACTACACCCGCGCTTACAAGTGAAGCTCTCTCACCTGGAGCGCGACTCCTAGAAGTATATCCTAATTATTCACTTGTTTCAACATCACTTTTTTTGGTTTTGTTAATCATAATTTCTAACAGTGTGCTATCCAGAGCAGCCAGTCCTTGTTTAGAAATATATTTCACATTTCGCATGCTTTCCTCTACATCACAACCTACCATGCCGTCTGTCATTTCTATAGAATTACCTTGCATTGCCACCGCTGCCGCTTGTACTGCAGCATAAACACATATAGACACTTTTAGGGCACAGCCGGCCTTAGCTCCGTCACAAATCATACCGGTCAGAGTACCGAACATATTTTGAGCAGCGGCGACAACTTCTTTAAGCCCGCCCCCCATAAGCACTACAATACCTCCGGCAGCTCCTATAGATGCGGGAACTGCGCCACAAAGAGGCGAAAGACGTCCAAAGGATTTTTTAACATGGATTGCCAATAAATGACTGAGAGTGAGAGATCGCAACAAAGCTTCTTCATCACGCTCGAGATAATGTGCAGCAGCTGCGACAGGAACAGTAGCCGTTATACCCTGATTTCCACTGCCTGAATTACCCATGACCGGGTACATCGCTCCAGCCATGCGGGCATCCGCAGCCGCAGCCGTACGCGAGGCACAGTAGTCCGACAGCGACATCTGCGGCAGTTGATTTTTAATAGAAAAGCCCACCTCTAAACCATGCTTTTCTTTCAGACCGGCATCAGCTATTTTCATATTCAGTTCTAAAGCGCTTCTTATTTTGCCAAGTTTCGCTAAATCAATAGCTTGAGTAAAATTCCAGATATCAGTAATATCATCCTCGACCAGAGTTTCCTCAAGATCCTGTGAAAGCTGCATATCGTTCTGGTATATGATTTCGTCGTCACGCTTGAGCTCCAAAATCAGATCATGCTTATATGCTATTGTCGCAGATCCGCTGCCAGAGTCGGTTTCGACAAAAACCTCAATATACAGAACAGGATCTTTACCGGAAACTTCAAGCGTTACCTTATTATCTTCAATCAAGCTGCGGGCTGATTCAACATCTTTATCTTGCAGCTTCTCCAACAGCTCTAAACTACGATCGGGATCGCCTGCAACTGCCCCCAGAGCGGCAGCCATGGCAACTCCTTTTTCCTTTGTGCCGGGAATATTAACTCCCATCGCATTTTTGAAAATATTCACACTTGCGGAAACAGCTACCTTTTCAATGGCATCATAACCGGCTTGTTTTCTGGCTAAAGCAGCGGCATAAGCGACAGCTATTGGCTCAGTACAGCCAAGCGCAATCACCAGTTCGTCCTCAAGCTGCTGCAAATAGTACGATTGTTTCATATTAATCAAATTGTCCTCCGATTTGGATTGAATACATCTGTTTTGTCAATATCAGAATATCACAAAAGCCATGCACTCAAGCGACTTGGGATAATATTTCTGCATATAGTCAATATTTAAAATTTAATCACTTTAACCAGCTTGTAACATCTAATACTACAGTATATGGATATGATGATAGATTTAGATTAGTGCAATTGCCAAAATTGTATGATGAAAAACTGAATATCTAGTTAATTTGTTTCAGTTTTTCTGCATCAAAGTTAAACCAGAGTTGTAAAGTATTGAAAACAGGCAAACTAAATTCAGTTCAAGTCAGATATCTGAATTTTTCTTTGCAAAAAGCGTCGAAAGCTTTAAATCTATGCTTGGTGGCGAAGCTCACCGCCCAAATCAATTATGATCTATTCCGAGTTTCGCCCGGCAAACAATAAGGAGGATAACATGAAAAAAAGAATGAGTATCGCTTTAGCGCTGCTGCTCTCACTGATTTTATTAGTAGCAGCTTGTGCGCCCGGCGATCCGGAAGAAACAGATCCAGTCGTAACGGAACCGGGAGCGGAAACAACCGAACCCGTGGAAGAGCCCGGAGAGAAAACCAAAATAAGTTTTGCAGTGCAGGCTGACTCAACGCCCGCCCTGGACGCCTTGATTGAGGCTTTTAATGAACAAAGTGATATGTATGAAGCCGAAGCTACCATTATGTCTAATGATTCAGGCCAAATGCATGACCAACTGCTGAACTCACTCTCAGCACAAAGTAGTGAATACGACGTTATATCGATGGACGTAGTCTGGGCAGGCGAATTTGCCGCAGCAGGATTTATTTCCCCACTTGATGATCTACTGGTAGAAAATGGATGGACCCCGGCAGATTTCAACGCAGGTTCAATGGCTTCAGGTAGATATTCAGGCAGAAACTAC
>CAZVVR010000198.1:0-2729 GCA_964630605.1 uncultured Mageeibacillus sp.
TTGTTCCAATTGGTACAACAACCCCGCCTACTTTGAACGCCAGCCAGTTAAGCGGAAAAGGTTGACTTGCAGTTACATCCGGATTGCTCATAATCCCGCCAAAACTTTGCTCTAAACTGATAGTATTACGCATGCCTTCACCGGCAATGGGCCAAACCAGGGTACCCGAGCCATAAGGCAGCAGCAGCCAGACAATGTTGGAAAGAGCTATAGCAGAAAATCCTACATAGGTGGATACTGTCATCTCTGAGCCTTTAACCCGGTTTAGCAAAAGTCCATAGATATATCCCAACAGTATCGCGATAGGAATAGCGATAAGAAGAGCGAGCCCAAGCTCGTTCCAGGGCTGATACTCTGCACCACTGCGATAATTCAATTCAATCGCTGTAGTGCCCCCAATCAATCCTGCAACTATTCCCAGTGATATACCAAAATTTAATCCAATTCCGCTTTGTATACCCGGGACCATGGCCAAAACCAGAATGCCAAACATAGCCCAGCGGCGAAGAACGTCGCTAAAGACATCAGTGATATTCAATCCCATTATCGGAGATACAATTATCAACAAAAGAAAAAACAAGCCGATGATCAGACGAGGCCAGCCTATGCGGTTGATTATACTTTTCAAATTCATATTTCCACCTCCTCACCCAGTTTTTCTGCCGACAATCCCGACATAGCCAGACCAAAAGCTGCATCTGGTGCATCGGGCGGCAGAACTTCCGCCACCTTACCCTCGGAAACGATAGCAATGCGATCGCAGATAGAACGTAATTCCATCAATTCCGAACTGATAATAATAATTGTCATATCCAGCTCAGTATTGATTTTGCTTAAATATTCTAAAACTAATTTTTTTGCGCCGATATCAATTCCGCGAGTCGGCTCAGCTACCAATAGAATCTTGGGTTCAAGAGTCACTGCTCTGGCGAGGCAAACTTTTTGCTGATTACCTCCCGAAAGACTCCCGGTTTTTTGGCGGGGTCCCGTGGACCGGATGTCAAAAATTTCTATCATTTTGTGTGCATGTTCTCTAACTTCTTTTTTATTTACCAGTCTAAGCGGTCCGCTTCCACGTGTGAATTTATTTCGAACCTGCATGGCGGAGAAAGCAATATTATCTTCAATTGATTCGCCCAAAAGAAGACCTGTCCCACGGCGATCTTCCGAAACAAAGGCAATACCATTTTCCAGAGCGTCTCCTAATTTATTAAAATTAAGTTCTTTTCCAAAAACGCTAACTTCGCCTTCTACAGGATAAAGACCCATAATTCCATTGATGATACCTAGCTTTCCTTGTCCGGCCAGGCCACCAAATCCAAAAATCTCACCCTGGCGAATTGTTACGTTCATCCCTTTAACTTGTTCACCGGGCATATCCACATGGAAGTTCTTGATTTCCAAAGCATTCACGTCTTTAACAAATTCGCGGTGAGCTCTTTTGTCGACTAAATTTTCCATTTTTCGCCCAATCATACGACCGGCAATGTCCACCACAGTCACCTGATCAGTTGAAACATGTTCGATCATTTCGCCATCACGCAAAATCGTCAAGTTATCGGCGATTGCCATCACTTCATCTAATCTGTGTGTTATAAAAATAATCGCGATGCCTTGCTGAGCAATTAGCTGCATAATCTCACAGAGACGATCAGCCTCACTCTCGGTAAGCACGGCGGTAGGTTCATCAAAAACAAGCAGTTTGATTCCCTTTTTATCAATTTCCCGTGCTATCTCTACAAACTGTTTATAACCGATAGGAAGTCCGGCAATTTTTACATACTCTTCGATGTTCAGACCGATGCGCGATAAAGCTTTATTTGCATCGTCCTTCATTTTTTTGCGATCGAGTACATCCAGGGACGGTCCCAGAATTTTCGAAAATATTGTTGGTCTGCCGATTTCACGTCCGACCTTGATATTCTCTGTAATTGTAAAATCGGGAATCAACATAAATTCCTGATGAACCATTCCAATACCATAGTTCATAGCATTATGAGGATTCATTATCTCAACCTTTTCGCCTGAGATTTCCACGTCTCCTTGAAAACCGCCTGTTGAATGAATAACAGGCATGCCAAAAAGTATATTCATTAATGTAGATTTCCCGGCACCATTCTCACCGACTAAAGCGTGAATTTCTCCCGGGTAGACGACAAGATCAACATCCTTTAGTACTTTATTTCCAAAATATTCCTTGCTTATCCCCTTCATAGACAGAACAGCTTGCTTACTCATTTTCTCATTCCTCCAATCCCCGTAAAACTTTCAGGGATTTTGTGTGAAACATCATTCAGAGCTTGATGCTGAAAACAGGCACACCGGCCTCAGTTCGGGGCCGGTGTGCCACAAAACACTTAACAATCCACCGTTTAATGTTTTTTATTCAATTGGTTTACTAAAATCTACAAACGGAGCAAGCAGCAAATAAAAGTTATCCAGCTCTTCGCCCTCTTCTGTGACGTAGTAAGAAAGTGCTATTTCGCCGGCCTGGTAATCTTCTGATACTTTTTTAATGGCACGTTCCAATGCCGCCTCGTTGTGGCGCTCAGTGAAAACACCTTCAGCAAATTCCATAGAATATTCAACGCCGGCTTCCAGCATTAGCATGTTAGCCGGGACACCCCAGGTGGACATGCGGCCTTCTTGACCTCCATCCATTAATTTCTCCTGAATGGCACCGAGCATATATTTTACGTCGCCTTCATGGCCGGTTACATCAATATTCA
>CAZVVR010000199.1:0-2682 GCA_964630605.1 uncultured Mageeibacillus sp.
TTCAGCTTCACTAAACATGCTATAACCATCTCCGCCTACAGCTAAAAAGTCGTTAGTAACCAGCTTATAGCTGGCCTCAGGATCTACAAGGTCGCCGCCCACAGTAACGGTTACAACCCGGTCACCCGGATCGCGTGTTTTATCGTAAACTACACGCATACCGCCAATCTGCGGGAAACCTCCATTTTGCTCTAAATTACCATCCTCATCCAGATCGGCTCGTAAACCATGTTCCAAAGCTGCCACCAGGTCACTTCCGCTAACTTCTATCACCACCAAATAATTGGTAAAGGGGAAGGTTGTGAGCACATGAGCCATAGTAATTTGGCCTTTGGGAATGCTGGCCCGGATGCCGCCACCATTTGTTAAGGCTACATCGGCTTCTGTAGTTTCCAGCATGATATCGGATATTAGATTTCCCAAATTAGTTTCGCGTGTTCTGACATTTTCCCTCTCTCCGTCCAGATCAACAAGAGCTTCGCCCAAAACTATTTGGCCTATTTCGTCATTTTCAGCGTTAAGCTCTTCTATGCGATCAGCAATAGCAGCGTTTGCTTCTAGCTGACTTGCTTCGTCATAAGTAACTAACTGGGCAGTTTTACTGGTTATTTCACCTTCTTCAATCACAAGGTCTATGCGACCTATGTTTTCCAGATGATTACCTGTAGTGGCAATCAAGACACCATTAACAACTTTCCCTTCCGGCAAAGTATCATGGCTGTGTCCATCGATAATGATATCTATTCCGGCAACTGCTTCTGCCAAGGGTTCAGAATCGTAAAGACCCAGATGTACCAGGGCAATAATGACATCTGCACCTTCAGATTCCAGATATTCTACCTGCTCTTTTGCTGTTGTCACCATATCCAGGAAGTCATAACCTTCAGTATTTAGAGGGTTAGAAGCAGTCTTTGTCTCCGGAGTCGCCAAACCAAAAACTCCAATCTTGTATCCTTGACGGTCAAAGATCATGTTGGCTTCAAAAGGAAGGCTATCATCAGCCGCATCTTTATAGTTGGCAACCAGAATTGGGTAATTACCGTCACGGCTAAGCTCAATCAGCCTATCGGTGCCGTAGTTGAAATCATGGTTGCCGGCTGTAGCAACATCAACACCGACATCCTGCAAAATGGCACGCATTGTGGCACCTTCTGATAAAGTGGCAAAAGTTGTGCCATGCAAGCTGTCTCCGGCATCCAGTATTAGATCAGGGTTTACTTGTTCTATATAAGTTTTAAACTTGGCAAGTCCAATTTGTCCACTGTCTTCATTTTCCAGCACATTAGCATGTATATCATTGAAATGTAAGAAAGTGAGACTAGGATCCGATGTTTCTTGCGCAAATGCAGTCACGGCGAAAGAAAATACCATAACAACTGCCAGAAATAGCGCCAGGAATTTCTTGCGATGTTTCATGGGGGTCCTCCTTTTCATCTGGGACGAATCTCATGTCCTATTGATCTCTTTTTTGCCTGTTTGAGTTTGCGAACAATTAAATTAATAATTATTTCGCAATTGATGTCTACATGTTTCTTGATCTGCCAAAATACTACACACGCAACAATTATATTAGTTTAATAGCTATATACTTGTAACATTTCACAATGCATGGAAAATATTCATCAAAAGTTTTTCATTTTAACATCTGTACCCATTTGATTTATACTTTCTGCCTCTTTCAATAGTATCAGAATGCCCCTATAATATACTAAAAAGATTATCAGGAGGAAAGAAAATGGATGTTTTTAAAAAATTAAACGGTGGCGTGATCATGGATGTCATTAATACAGAACAGGCCAAAATTGCTGAAGCTTCCGGAGCAGTAGCTGTTATGGCACTGGAACGCGTTCCCGCAGATATCCGTAAGGATGGAGGGGTAGCCCGCACTTCGGATCCGGCTATGATTGAAGAGATTGTCGCTGCGGTCAATATACCTGTAATGGCCAAAGTTCGAATCGGACACTTTGTCGAAGCACAGATTTTGGAAGCAATTGGGGTAGATTTCATTGACGAGTCTGAAGTTTTGACTCCGGCTGATCATGTCTACCACATAGATAAGAAAGTATTTAAAACACCTTTCGTCTGTGGGGCCCGCAACTTGGGAGAAGCCTTGCGCCGCATTTCCGAGGGCGCCAGCATGATGCGCACCAAGGGCGAAGCAGGTACTGGTGACATCAGCCAGGCTGTTACTCATTTGCGCACGATTATGGCTGATATTTCCCGTGTGGCAGCAATGAAACAAGATGAACTCTATGTCGAAGCCAAAGAGATGCAGGTTGATTATGATCTTATAAAATATGTACATGATAATAAAAAATTACCGGTTCTTAACTTTTCAGCAGGTGGCGTAGCAACTCCCGCAGATGCTGCACTTATGCGTCAGCTGGGCGCAGAGGGCGTTTTCGTCGGTTCCGGTATTTTCAAATCCGGAGATCCCGAAAAACGTGCAAAGGCAATCGTTGAGGCAGTCGCAAATTATGACGATGCCGGGGTTTTGTTAAAAGTTTCGCGCCATTTGGGAGAGGCCATGGTCGGCATCAATATGGATGATTTGGAAAAAACTTTTGCTGAGCGCTGATTAATATAGATTAACCCAAATAATTACCGGAAAAATTTAAGATAATAAAACGGAGCGAGCCATAGCGTTTGGCCGCTCCGCATTTTATAGTGATCACTATAAAG
>CAZVVR010000200.1:0-2676 GCA_964630605.1 uncultured Mageeibacillus sp.
GGGATGCACTTTCAAGACGTGCTTGTTTCATATCACGTCTGCTATGCCAATTCATTGTATAACCTCCTTATGCTTTGTCTGGATTACTGTTTTATATATTAGATATAGCTCTGTATTGTTTTGTCTCTCTGCTAACAATATGCCTGCGTCATCACTTCAAAACTATCACGCCCAAGGAGATTGCGTCAAATACTAAAGTACCAAACTTTCATATCATAATTGTTATATAAAAAGATGAAGAATCTGCCAAACAGCAAATTTTTCTCTCGAATAAACAAATATAATTCATTCCAAATACATTACTGTTTTTTATTATTCATTTTACAGTTTTTAAATAATAAAAACACTATTTTGCTTTTTCTTTTAATTTCACCAGCAACTCAGACACAGGAATCCCATAACGTGGATCTATATAATTAGGAGTAATTTCACAAATTGGCTCCAGAACAAAATCTCGTTTCTGCATTTCCGGATGCGGCAAAGTAAGTTTATCACTGTGCAGTATATGATCAGAGTAGTAGATGAGATCGAGATCTAAAGTTCGTGGTCCCCAATGTCGCGTGCGTTCGCGGCCTGATTCATTTTCCAGTTGTTGCAAAAAAGCCAGCAGTGCATGAGGCGAAAGGATTGTTTCAATGTAAATGGCCCCATTCAAAAAATCATCCTGATCAGTCACTCCGTAAGGGGCAGTTTCCGTTAACTCTGAACTAGCTAAAAGGCGGATAGCCTGATTTTCATCCATTGCAGTCAGGGCAGACTCTATATGTGCAGCGCGATCACCCATATTGCTTCCTAAAGCAACCAAAGCCGGCTTCCAACCACGGCTTAAGTTTATTGCAACTTCATTCAGCGGCAGTCCTACTGGTGCCCAGGGTTTGGCTAATCTGATCTGCACCTTTTTAACTGTCGGATAAGACATCAACAAAAATTCAGCCAGACGACCGGCAGCAGTCTCAATCAAATTATAATTTTCAGCCTGTAAAAACTTTGTGATTTCCAGTGCTGCTTCGCCATAGTGAACAGATTTATGTACATCATCATTTCTGACAGCAGACTCCATATCAAGATAAAGTCGTACTGAAACAACAAATTTCTGTCCCAATTCCTTTTCTTGCTGGAAAACACCATGATGTGCAAAAACTATTAAATCTTTAATCTCCACAAAATCCATATTCTGCCTCCGCTATAGCTTGCGCAACAGTAAGCGCTTCTCTGGTTTTCCTGACATCATGTACCCGGAAGATACGGCATCCCTTTTCATATCCAATCACACTGGTAGCAGCTGTAGCAACATCTCTTTTTGCAGCAGGGACACCATTCAATAATGTCCCTAAAAAGCCCTTGCGGCTGGTTCCCAGCAAAATCGGCAAGTCAAAATCCTGCAGCTTCTCCAAATGTTTCAAAACAAAAAGATTTTCTTCTTTTCTTTTGGCAAAACCGATACCGGGGTCAATACAGATTTGCGAACGGTCAATTCCAGCTTTTTCCGCAATCTCCAGCATATGTGTTAAGTCAGCTTCCAAATCTCCCAGCAGATTCTTGTAATTCATGTCCGAACGATTATGCATCACGCAGACTGCAGCGCCATATTCTGCGATTATATCTGCCATTGCAGCGTCATAAGTCAAACCCCAGATGTCATTGATCATATCCGCTCCGGCCTCCAGTGCTGCACGCGCAGTTTCGGCACGATAACAATCTACCGAAAGAGCTATATCCGGATAAGCTGCCCGAATAGTTTTCAATATAGGTAAAAGACGTGCTATTTCCTCTTCAGTGGATATTTGCTCATGTCCGGGTCTGGTTGACTCAGCCCCGATATCTATAATATCGGCATTTTCAGCCAGCAAAAATTCACAATGTTCTAACGCAGGATAAATGGAATTATACTTTCCCCCATCCGAAAAAGAATCAGGGGTAATATTCAAGATTCCCATAACATAAAAATCAGAGTCATCTTTTACAGTTATTGGTCCTATTCGCATATTCGCTCCTTCTAGTATCGGAAAGATTTATTTTTTTGTTTTTCGGGCCATTTACACCGGCCCCGGGCAGGACAAAAAAAGCACGGCCGGGAAAGCTTGTCCGCTCTGCGAATAAGCTCGGTCAGTGATTCTTCATCTTGCTTTTCCCCGCGATGTTCACTTACTACAGCAAGAATGGCAGCCTGCCTTTCTTCTGGATAAGCGATTTGCTCCAGAAATGCAGCTGCAATCGGCACTCCGGCTTCATCATGAGGAGTGCCGTCCTCATACTGCTGCAAACGCCCTATATCATGAAGCAGAGAAGCTAAGTAAATATCATCGGCTTTCAGTCCCAGGTTTTCTTCGCAATTGATGATGCGGGCAATTCGAGCCACATCCATAAAATGATCAAGACCGTGCCCGCAAAATATCCGCTCCTGCTCTGTTTTTTCTATTCTGGCGAGCAGATTTAGATACGTAGGATTAGTGAGCAAACGATCACTGTAAATCATAACTTCAATAATGACAAAATATGCTCTTGTTGAGCCGGATCTTCAAACACCCCACAAGATGCCACTGTGATAGTTGTCGCACCGGGCTTTTTCACACCGCGCATACTCATACAAAAATGCTCAGCTTCTGAAACGACAAGCACACCTTCAGGATCCAGTTCATCTTGGATCGCAAGACAAATTTGCTTGGTCATGCGCTC
>CAZVVR010000201.1:0-2672 GCA_964630605.1 uncultured Mageeibacillus sp.
AAAAGTGAGGTACCTGTTTTGGTTGATTTTTGGGCAGCTTGGTGTGGTCCTTGTAAAATGATTGCTCCGGTACTTGATGAAATTACCAAAGATTTTGATGGTAAATTGGTTGTAGGTAAACTTAATGTTGATGAGAATCCGGAAATTGCCGGTAAATATGTAGGCAGATTTCGAGATCTGGACCGGGTACTTTCTTTATCTGACGCCCATATCGGGGATTTGCGGGAATGCTTTGATTTGCTGCCGGAGCAGATAATAGTGACCGGAGGAGCTTTTGACAATAAAATATTTTATCCTGCAGACTACCGAACGAAGACTTCTGACGACAAAATAGTGAACTTTCTTTATGCAGGAAAACTGTCTCATGCAAAGGGCGTCTACGAACTGATAGCTGCTTTTGCAAAGCTTTACCAGGAAAATTCAAAAATAAGATTGGATTTAGTGGGTACGGCTGATGCTGAGATGAAAGCACTCTTAAACTCTCCGGACATTCCGTCACAAGCTATTCGTCTGTTAAATGTCGCTTCACAAAATGAGTTGGCAGAAATTATGCGAGGCAGTGATATTTTTGTCCTGCCCAGCTATTACGAAGGATTGGGACTGATCGCTATTGAAGCTTTGGCTTCCGGAATGACCCTGATCAGTAACAATCTTCCTGCCTTATTTCAGCAATTAATACCTTATGCCGGAGCTACTGATCTGATCAGCTGGGTGGAATTACCGCGTTTGCGCAATTTGGATGAGCCTTTTGCCGAGGATATACCGGCTTATGTTTCACGATTGTCAGCTGCTATGCAAAAACAGGCTCTCCGCTTACTCCGGGAAGATGGAGCAAAGGAGAGCCTGGCAAAGGCAGTACAGGTTTTTTCCTGGGAAAACCTGGTGGCCGAGCTGCTGCAAATTGTGCGTGATCTCAGTTAACTATATATTAGCTTCCCTGGTATCTTTTTCTGCTTTTAAACGCTTTATGATCGAACGGGCTGCATGCAAACCGCTGGCTCCTGCTTGTGATAAGCCCCGGGTTATGCCGGCACCGTCTCCGATCGCGAAAAAGCGTGGCATGGAAGTTTCGAACTCACTGGTCAGCTGAAGTCGTGCACTATAGAATTTAACTTCTACCCCATACAAAAGCGTATCAGTATTGGCAGTTCCGGGCGCAAGTTTATCCAAAGCTCCGAGCATTTCAACAATGTTATCTAATTGACGTTTCGGCAAAACCAGGCTGAGATCGCCCGGCGTGGCATCCAAAGTTGGTTTGACAAAGCTCTTTGACATACGATGTGCATTTGTTCTCTGACCATTGCGCAGATCGCCCAGCCGCTGTACCAGCACACCGCCGCCCAGCATATTGGAAAGGGAGGCTATGTGTTTGCCGTAGCGGTAAGGTTCATCAAAGGGGTCAGTGAAACGATTGCTTACCAAAAGGGCGAAGTTTGTATTTTCGCTGTGCAGACCGGGGTCATCGTAACTATGTCCGTTTACGGTAATAATTCCATCAGTATTCTCTGTGACAACATACCCATAAGGGTTCATACAGAAGGTTCTTACTACATCGCTGTATTGGCGTGTCTGATACTTTAGCTTAGCTTCGTACAAAACATCAGTTATATCTTTAAAAACCAGGGCAGGTAATTCTACCCTTACCCCCAGATCAACCTGGTTGTTAATCAAGGGCAGGTCAAGAGAACGGCAGACATCACTAAACCATTCAGCACCCGAACGTCCGGGAGCTGCAATCAGGTATTTGCAGGCAATATCTCCTTTATTTGTCTCTAAAATATATCTTTCGGGAACCTTATCGTCGCTGGCTTTAATCGCTTTGCCGCCATGATCGGGCCGAATCATTTCAACTTTGGTATTGCAGCGTAAATCAACATTTTCATTCAGCCAATTGTAATGAGCCATAAGTATCTCTTTAGTCTTTTCTGTGCCGAGATGCTTGCAGCGCGCATTCAAAAGATGAATGTCATATGCTAAAGCTTTACGTCTGATCAGTTCTGCTTCCGGTGAAAAAGTGGTGTAAACTTCATCTGTGGCGCCGAATTGCTGATTAACCTGATCAACATCATTGATCAACGACATGACTGTTTCATGATCAAGATAATCAGTGAGCCAGCCACCAAACTCTGTAGTAAAGTTAAATTTTCCATCAGAAAAAGCTCCTGCGCCGCCGAAACCTCGCATAATAGCACAGGGAACACAGTTAATACACTGTTTTGTCTTTTTATTTACAATAGGACAGGAACGGGAAGCAATAGCTTTACCTTGTTCCAGTACGACAACATCTAAGTCAGGGCATTGAGAACTTAACTCATGAGCGGCAAAAATACCCGCCAGACCTGCACCAATGATGGCAACATCTTTTTTTTCCATAATTTCCTCCAGTAAAAATGTGCTCAACAAAAGCAACACTAGCTATTATACTTGATAGTGAGGTGAAAAAAACAGAAAAATTGGAGGTTTTCAAAATGGATTACAAAGAAATTGCTGACACAATTATTTTGCGGGTAGATCCGGGTGAGGATATAGTCACTGCCATAGCAAAAGTGTGCAATGAATGTGATGTTGAACTGGGTACAATTATGGGGATTGGTGCCTGTGATGAGGTCGAGATTGGTATTTACCTGGTGGAAGAACAACGCTATGACCGTAAAAAAATTAAAGGAGAAATG
>CAZVVR010000202.1:0-2672 GCA_964630605.1 uncultured Mageeibacillus sp.
GACATTAATTCTCTATTTTCTGCAGATTACAGAAAGATTGTTAATACAATGTGACAATAAAAGAAAGCTCTGCTTTGAGTATTTTGCCAGATTTTTCCAAAAAACTTGTTATGTTTCAAGTTCATGATAATATGTACAACGTTGTGTTATTTTGTATTAGTGTGGCTATAATTAAAAAAATTACAGCTGCTTAGGATTAATTATTCAGCTTTTAAAGCTGAGATTGCAGGAAGGACTTGATTACGTGGCAGATCAGAATTTTATAGAAAAAATTCGCGCCGCAGAAGCTGAAGCAAATCAGCTCAGGGCAGAAGCGCGTGAAGCTGCGGCAGAAAAACGTAAAGAAGCGCGACTGGAAGCGGACAGATTTGTCGATCAGGCCTATAAGGACGCGCAGCTTGAACGTCAGCGGATTATGGAACAGGCTGAAGCTGAATACCGAGATATTTTAGCAGCGGTTTCCCACGAAGCCGATGAAATCAAAGGCGAAGCAAGCTCTGACGCTGTCAGTCAAGCTGCTGATATCGTGGCAGAAAGGATAGTGACTCTCCTTGGCGACTTCTAAAATGAGCTACATGACGATTGTCGGCATGTCTCAGGATCGGGCTGCTGTTTTGGATGCTCTCATGAAGATGGGTGTAACCCAGGTTATTGAAGCGGGTTCCGATGAAGACGAGGCGACCAAAGTAACTGCATCCGGCGATTTTGCCGAGAATATCGATATACGCAATCGTCTGGTTCGCACAATAGAAACTTTAGAACGACGTTTCCCTCAGAAAAAACCAATGTTTTCAGGCAAACCTACTGTCTCAGAAGACGAGTTTTCCATGTCCGAATATGATGAGGAAATAAGCCGTCAGCTTTTGTCCAAATATGAAGCGGCAGTAGAAAGAGAAAACGAGCTGCGAACCGAGCTTAATACAATTGATCAAAGACGGGAAGAGCTGGCAGCCTGGCGAGATATACCTCTGGATCTCAGCGTGCGCGAAACGGATTTAACTGAAATTATATACGGTACTTTGCGCGATCAGAGAAGTTTGGATCAACTGTTGGCGGAAATAGAAGAAGAATTAGCTACAGCTACGGTTTTTAACCTGGGTGTTAACGAATCAAATTCTCCTTTATTAGCTGTCGTTGATATGAAAGAAGACGCCCCGCATCTCAGATCAAGGCTTTCATCCTTTGAATTTAAAGCATTACCCACACAAGCGGTTATCGGTACGGGCAGAAAGTCTCTGGATAAACTGGACAGGCAGGAAACAGCTGTTCAGGAAGAAATTGACCGCGAAATTGAAATAATAAAAGAAGTTGGCGAACAGCGTGAGCAGCTGATGCTTTTTCACGATGTTTTGCTGGTTCGTTTTAATAAAGCATCTGTGGATCGCGAACTGTCTTCTACTCAATATACATTCTATTTACATGCCTGGGTGGATGCTGATCAGGCAGAAAAAGTCAAGCAAACTTTAACAGAAAATTTTGCGGTGGCCTGTTCTTATCGTGCTGCCAAAGCCGACGAGAACCATCCTATTATATTGAAAAATAATAAGTTCACCGAATCCTTTGAAGTTGTGCTGGAAATGTATGGTGCTCCCAGTGCCAGCGAATCCGATCCGATGCCGGTAATGGCGCCATCTTACATGATTATATTCGGCATGATGTTGTCTGACGTTGGCTATGGTCTGCTTTTATTGGCGGGCTGCCTGTTTTTGATTTTCAAGGCAAAAGTTAAAGGAATGATGGGGCAGATGGCACGCATGTTGTCGCTCTCTGCAGTTTCTTCTATTGCCTGGGGTTTTGTGTTCGGCGGCTTTTTTGGTGACTTGCTGACTGCGGTTTCAGGCGGCAGTATCAATTTCCCTGTTTTGTGGTTTGACCCTCTGGGAGATCCGATTAAATTACTAACCTTCAGCCTGTTTTTCGGCGCAATTCACTTGTTTGCCGGTATGGCTGTGGATATTCGCAACAAACACTTGCGAGGCGATCTCTGGGGAGGACTTTTCGACAATGTTCCCTGGTATTTGATTATAGGTGCTGTTTTCATGATGCTGCTTGGTCCGCTGGGCCTTGTCAGCTCAAGCTCGGCCATAAATTTGCTGAGTGAAATATCTAAATGGATGCTTATTGTCGGCGGCGCTATAGTCCTGGTGTTTGCCGGACACGGCGGCAGCTGGAATCCATTAGTACGTATTGGTAAAGCTTTGCTGAGCATATATAATAATGCGACCGGATTTTTAAGTGATATCCTTTCTTATTCACGGATTCTGGCCCTGGTACTGGCAACCAGCGTTATCGCTCAGGTAGTCAACATTTTGGCTGCCGGAGGCAGTGGATTCTCCGGAGTAATTATTTTCATTATTGCCGGTGGCCTCGGGCACACGTTGAATTTGGCTTTGTCCGGTCTGTCGGCTTTTGTACACGCAGCCCGTCTGCAGTATGTCGAATTTTTCGGAAAGTTTTTTGAAGGTGCCGGTGAGTACTTTGCTCCTTTCCGACGTGATACCAAATATGTCAGAATTGAAAAAGCGAAAGCAGAAGCAGAAGCAGATAAATAAATCTCTTAACGGGTGATAGCCGTGCTGGATAAACCAACGGAGATCCGTTTTGAAAATAAATAGAGAAAAGTTTACGAGGAGGAAATATTAATGTTTTTGGAAAATTTGGGACCAGCATTG
>CAZVVR010000203.1:0-708 GCA_964630605.1 uncultured Mageeibacillus sp.
ACATATTTAGAAAGTATAGTACTTATTATCGGCAGTCTGGGACTGACTCAGCTTTGGATGAGTTTTCTGCTTTTGTTTCAAAACGCCGATAACTTTATAGGCAGGTCTTTGCGGGATTATATTACTCAGGCTGAGATGTTGACTTCCGCTGAAAGTGAGCTGTGGATACAAATTCTGGCTTTGGTAATACTGGTGCCAATCGCTGAAGAACTCTTATTTCGGGGCATCATTCAGGGTGAGCTTTCTCTTCGCTTTTCACGCGCAGTGACAGTTATAGCCAGTTCAGTTATATTTGCTCTTTTCCATTTTGATTTTATTCAGGGCACTTATGTGTTCTTTGCAGGAATAATTCTTGCTTTGGCTTATGAATTGACGAAAAACCTTTTTGTACCCATAGGTATGCATATGGTTTTTAATTTTGTGGGTGGCGGAGTATTAAATAGAGTTTTGAATTTGGATGAAAATGGCAGCTATCAATTGTTACTTATTTTATTTATTTTCATTCCTTTCGCAATTTCGGTTCTAATCTTATGGTTTCGCCGCGACAAAAAGAAGCGAGAAAACAGTACACATAACTTTGATTTCAAGGCCGGTGATAAAAGATGAGTTTTTTGTCACGGCATTTGCCCCAGCGTTTTCATAAACGTACCCTGGTTGTACTGGCTATCGTTATTTTGATTGTTGCTATTTTGACAGGATTGGTGTTGT
>CAZVVR010000203.1:718-2664 GCA_964630605.1 uncultured Mageeibacillus sp.
CGAATATGTGGTACCGGAGAATGCAACTACTTTTGTTATGACCCAAGACAGGAGTGGACGTTATATATCAGGTCTGGGTGTTAATTTGATTGACTTACCTTCGGCAAATTTGATTCGTAACGGAGCCTTTGATCAGCCATTAGTCCAAACTCAATATTTGGCTAACGGAGGTAATGAGGAAAAGTTTACTGTGACAGCTTCTGAATCTATTGGAAATCTTCCTTTGACAGACAATTTTTTCAAGGGTGCTGAAATTAATATTTTCCGCTCAGGTAATGAAGGGATGCAAAAGTTTCACACAGCTACTATTACTGATTATGAGATAGGGCGCTTGCTCAACCAGACTGCTGCAGAGCTGCCTGCCGAACTGACAGATGTTTCTTGGTTTGATTTTGCAGAATCGGATGCAATCGCTGAACGTGTTATAGCTGCCGGTTCTGGCGGAATTTTGCTTTCTATTGATAAAACCGGCAAATCAAAGGTGATTAGGTCAGGTCACAAGGATGACATTACATCTGTTGTTTATGGCAGTGACGGTTTTTTGGCAGTTGATACCGGCGGCAGGTTTTATGTATCTGATGATGGTCTCGACTTTTCCGAATTAAATTTGCAGGCAACGGGGGCCTTGTTTGATTTGGCTTATCGCGCTGACAGAACCGGTGATTCGGGTTTTTACTTAGCAGCAGGTGAGTCCGGCCAGCTATATCTGGGGCGGAATAAAGAGTTTGAGTTGCTAAAACCGAAAGTCACCGGAAGTATAAATGCTTTGGTAGTTCCTGAAGAAGGGATTATGTATGCTCTGGGCGATAAAGGTTCTGTTTTATACTCACATAATGGTATTGACTGGCTGCGAGATGAAAATTTGCTTACCGATAATGACTGGCTTTGCGGCGACGCAACCGGAGAAGTAATATTTTTTGCCGGAACAAATGGTGCCATGGCTATCAAGCGGGGAGACGGGGATTTTGAAATATTGGATCCTAAAATTTTGACTTCAGTTTTGGGCATCGGACAGAATTTAACATTTTCTGACGAGATCGATTTAGAGGTTATTTGGCCGAATTTACGGGAAGTAAGCTTATTTACTTCTGAGCATATAATATTAATCAGCGATTCCGGTAACGCCTATCAGTCTCTGGATCAAGCTGAGGTCTGGAAAAGATTGAGCAATACAGATAATTCTTCAGGTGCTATGACCAATATGGATCGTCTGCCTTCTGGTCATGTGTTTATTGCCAGGCAAAACGGTAATATCGACTGGGCAACATTTTCTTCAGTTTTTACCTTTTCGCCTGCTGTTGTTTCCGGAGAAGTTATGTCCGGGGACTATGTAACTGTAGACTTAGCCAAAGACGTTGCTCTAAACACTGCTCAACTGCCTGAGCTTTTTCCGGAAACGGAGATACAGCCCGGAGATTGGCTTATTTCCGGAAAAACAGCAGCATCATTTGTGCCTTTGTCCAGCAGCGGTTATAACGGAAATCCAGACACATTGCTGACGGGAAGCAGGCCCCGGGGAAGTGTGCTGCGGCTTGAAGGAGCAGAAAAAGAGTCAGATGCGGCTTATCGGAATGATGATGAACGGCTGGATCAGCAGAGACTGTTTTCACTGAGACAAAAAGCTCTGGTAGAAGAACAATTTTTAAACCCAATGCGGCCTTATCTCGATCAACGTTTGGTACAAAAAATCGATGCTGCTAATCTGATCCAGTCGGTAGAACCATCAGTTTTTCCTTTGGAATTTGATGTTTTTCTTGAAGGAGAGACGCAAGGTCCTCTGGAGATTTGGCTCTGGGGTTCAGATTTTGAAGTAAGTGAAGAAATTGAGCTAAAACAGGGCTGGCAACATATAAATACTTTGCTTTTATTACCGCGTTCTTTAGACACCCAGGACCAGTTTTATTTCAATATTGGCTTTGCGGGAGATGCAGTAGTTTATCTTTATA
>CAZVVR010000204.1:0-2647 GCA_964630605.1 uncultured Mageeibacillus sp.
AATTCGCCGGCGTTCATGTAGCTTTTTGCCTTTTGTCCCAGTTCCGAGTCTGCTTCCACCTCATGGCGCAACAAGTCTCCGGTTGATAAGTGCGAAAGGTCAAGCCGCTGGGACACGATACCAGACCATGTCCCCTTGCCGCTTCCAGGCGCACCGAGAAAAATAAATCGATAAGCCATTTAATCTAAAAATCCTTTGTAATGCCGCATCAGCAGCTGCGCTTCCAATTGATTGACTATGTCCATCGACACACCGACTAAGATGATTACAGCAGTGCCGCCGAACCAGATTCCTTCTGTTTTTGTTATTAAACCCATAACTGATGGCAACAATACAACAATCATGAGGAACATTGCCTCAAACCAGCTAAGCCTGCGTGCAGTCCTGCCAATGAAATCAGACGTTGGTCTGCCGGGCCTAATGCCCAAAATGTAACCGCCGTTTTTTTGCAGATTATTGGCAATGTCGATTGGATTAAAGCTGATCGTGGAGTAAAAGAACACGAACACCAGAATCAGTATTGCATAAAAAACATAATACAGAGGGTTCTGATTAAGGGTCAAAAACCAGGTCGCAATTTTGCCGGTTGCACCGGTCAAAGAAGCTATTGTAGGCCCTACCATCAGAAGTGACATCGCAAATATTACCGGCAAAACACCAGATTGATTAACCTTGATTGGCAGATACGTTCCCTGCCCACCGTACACTTTACGGCCAACTACACGTTTAGCGTACTGTATCGGAATTCTTCGTTCAGCACTTTGTACATAAACGACCAAAGCGATGATAGCAACAAAGAATCCGACAACAACGATAATACCCAATAATGCGAGCAGTATACTGCCACCAAGAACACGCCAACCCTGGAAGTATGAATAAAGCAAGGGTATATACGAAGGCAATCTGCTGACAATACCTGTAAAGATAATCAGGGATATACCGTTCCCGACACCTTTCTCGTCTATCAGCTCACCCAGCCACATGACAAACAACGCGCCAGCGGTGAAGCTCAAAATGACAATGAACAGAGAGAGAAGCCTGGGCATTCCGGCACTGGCAGCTTCCTCGGTCAAAAGGGCATAGGATATGGACATTACTAAAGCTATACCCAAGGTCACAAAACGAGTAATTTTTTGGATCTTTTTTTGTCCTGCTTCGCCTTCTTTTTGCATACGTTCCAGAGCCGGAATGGCAAAGGTCAGCAACTGCATAATAATTGACGCGTTGATATATGGTGATATACCAAGCGCGAGTATAGAAACAGACTTAAATGCACCGCCCGAAATGATATCCATAAATTGGCCCAACTGGCCAAAACGGTTAAATAACTCAGTAAATGAGGCAGTATCAATAGCCGGCACCGGCATGGCGGTGCCCAAACGGAAGACGAGTATTATGAAAAGAGTATATAATATTCTTTTACGAATATCGTCTATACGTAAAGCGTTTCTTAGGGTTTGAAACATCTCGCCCATCAGATCACCTCACAAGTTCCCCCGGCCTGTTCAATTTTCTCGCGGGCCGTGCTTGTGAAAGCCTTAGCTTTCACGGTTAAGCTCTTATTTAACTCACCATCACCGAGTATTTTAAGACCGTCATTTACTTTCGGTAAAGTGATAATTCCTGCTTCAGCTAAAACTTCAGCGTCCACCACAGTGTTTTTTGCCAGTGCATCCAGAGCACCAACATTAACAACAATATACTGCTTGGCAAAACGCTTATTATTGAAACCACGCTTGGGTATGCGGCGATACAATGGCATCTGGCCGCCCTCAAACTGCGGTCTGACTCCGCCACCGGAGCGGGCATTTTGCCCCTTGTGACCACGACCGGATGTTTTACCACTGCCGCTGCCGTGACCACGTCCTTTTCGCCAAGCCTTGGGACGCGAACCTTTTGTAGGTCTTAATTCATTTTGTTTCATTACGCATCTCCTTCCACTTCTTCAAAAACGATAAGATGCGATACGCGATTTAGCATTCCCCGGATCGCTTCATTATCCTCATGGAGAACTTGCTGACCGATCTTATGCAGACCCAGCGCCTCAACTGTAGTCAGTTGATCTTTTTTCACGCCTGACAGGCCGCGAAGTAATGTCACTTTTAGTTGTGCCATGCAAGTGTCCCCCTATAGAATATCTTTTGGGTCTTTGCCGCGTATTGCCGCTACCTCTTCCAGGGAGCGTAAAGATTTCAATCCTTCGATTGCAGCATTGACTACGTTGTTCGGATTATTAGATCCGAGCGATTTGGTACGAATATCTTTGATACCGGCTAATTCACAAACAGCACGGACCGGGCTTCCGGCAATTACGCCTGTACCGGCCGCTGCAGGTTTCAACAGTACTTTTCCTGAATTGAAAACACCTAAAACCTGATGTGGAATGGTATCTTTATACATAGATACAGTGATCATGTTTCTTTTAGCTTCATCGATGCCTTTGCGGATGGCATCCGGAATCTCCTGAGCTTTGCCCAGACCTTTACCAACACGTCCGGCACCATCACCAACTACAACAAGAGCTGTAAAGCGGAAATTTCTGCCGCCTTTGACAGTCTTTGCAACGCGACCGATGTGAATAACACGCTCTTGGAGCTCTTCACCCTGATCTCTGTCGAATTTCTTGTCTCTTCTCATGCTCTACTCC
>CAZVVR010000205.1:0-2604 GCA_964630605.1 uncultured Mageeibacillus sp.
TGCAGATTTTATAGCATTAAAATCATTTCCCGCAGCAGCTTGACCGCCACCGCTGTAGAAGCGCCGGAAGGATCAAGTAAAGGAGCTAACTCCATAAGGTCACATCCTACAATATTAAGAGCACTTAACTGATAAATGGCCGCAACCATTTCCCGGTAGCTGACCCCACCCGGCTCTGCGGTTCCGGTTCCGGGTAAAACAGATGGATCCAGCACATCCAGGTCAAGAGATACATAAACCGGCGCAGTGCCGATATTCTGCACGGCCAGATCCAGTTGAGAAAGATCAAAAGGATAAAAATCCAGATTTTCCTGCGCAAAACTAAACTCTGACGGTAATCCCGAACGAACACCCAGGGAATGAATTCGATTTTTCCCCAATATTTCATAAATACGCCTTACAACTGAAGCATGCGAAAGGCTGACACCAAGATAATCCGGACGCAGATCTGTATGAGCATCAAAATGAAGAAAATGCAAATCAGGATAAACTGCTGCCAAAGCTTCAACTGCTGCCAGCGACAGAGTATGCTCCCCGCCAATCATTACCGGGGTTTTATCAGCTGTAATAATAGCTTTGAAGATTTGACGTACAATGCGCAGCGCTTGCTCAGTCGAACCAAAAGGCAGTTCTACATCACCGGCATCATGAACATTGTGGTTTTCCAAATCTCGCTTTAGTTGCGGACTCCAGCTTTCCAGGCCCCAGGAGTCACGGCGCATTTCTGCAGGAGCAAAGCGAGAACCCGGCCGAAAAGAGCTGCTTGAATCAAAAGGAGCTCCAAAGACAACTATATCGGCCTCGGCCAATTCGGCCGTATATCCGCAAAAACGCAAAAGCTCCGGTCGCTCCTGTGGTGGCAAATGTTCAAATACGCTCATATGTTAACCCCTGATTCTTCTATGAGTTTGCCCTGTTCCAGTAATTCCCGGACATATGTCGGCAGAGCAAAGGCGCCTTTATGCAAATCCGAATTGTAATAGCGCGTCTTGATATCAAAAGCTTCCCAGCGTTTGGGATCGTGATCGGCAATCGGATCCCAGCTGTTGGACATAAATCCGAACAGCCAGTGTCCTGACGGATAAGTGGGAATATGTGCCTGATAAACTTTTGCAGTAGAAAATATCCTATCTGTTTTCTCGAAAATAGAATATGCTTCCAGGGCATCATTTTTATAGTACGGACTTTCATGCTGATTTATCAGGATTCCACCCTCACGCAGTCCTTTACTGCAATTCCCATAAAATTCTCTGGTAAATAAACTCTCCCCCGGTCCAAAAGGATCGGTTGAGTCTATAATCATCAGGTCGTAATCCTGCTTGAGATAGCGCACATAGCGTAAACCATCGGCGAAAATCAAATTAACCCGCGGATCGGAAAAAGCGGAAGCTACTGTCGGAAGAAACTCTTGAGCCACATCCACTACCAGAGAATCAATCTCCACCATTTCGATTTGCTCAATATCAGGATAGCGGCAAAGTTCGCGCAAAGCACCGCCATCACCGCCACCGATCAGCAGTACTTTTTTCACCTCGGGATGAACTGCCATCGCTATATGTACAATCATTTCATGGTAAATAAATTCATCTTTCTCCGTGAGCATAATCGCCCCATCCATAACCAGGACACGGCCAAACTCATAACTGTCGTAAAGATCAATTTGCTGAAAATCAGATTTTTGAGAAAAAAACTGTTTTTTTACACGCAAAGAGAAAAGTACATCGTCAGTATTATGTTCTTCAAACCACAGTTCCATTCTACTTCCTTTCTGAAATTACCTGACTACACAAAGCTGCTCGACAAGCGGATCCTCAGTTCCCGTCATTTGGCTGCCCCGCTTTTTGGCATGCTTTATATAAGACAAGACCTCATCTGTCACCAACTCTCCCGGAGCCAGAATCGGAATACCGGGCGGATAGCACATAATTGATTCAGTAGAAATTCTGTCTTTACATTTTTCCAATGGCAGCCGTTCACAGTCTGCATAGAATGCTTCTGTCGGCGCCATGGCTAAAACCGGCTCAATATACTCATTCACCAACATAGCCTCAGGCAGTGAGGCAAAGCGGGTGTTAATGTCTCCCAGCGCGGCAATCAAACGTTCAATCGCAACGGGGCGGTCCCCGACCGAAAGTATCGCCAGGAAATTCCCCATATCACCAAATTCAACTTGAATGTTGTAATCATCACGCAAAATGTCATAAACTTCAAAACCACTTAAACCCATAGCCCGGGTATGCACCGGCAGTTTACATACATCAAAGGCATAAAAAGCGTCACCGTCACATCGTTCAGCTCCAAAAGCGTAGTAACCATCCAGCTGGTTTATCTCTTCTCGTGCGTAGCCCGCATATTCAATAACCCGCTGATAAGTTTCTTTACCCCGCAATGCTAAATTCCGCCGTGTAATATCCAAAGAAGACAAAAGCAGATACGATGCGCTCGTTGTCTGGGTCAGATTGATTATCTGATGCACATATCCGCTTTCTTGTTCCATTTCCGGTCCCAGCAAAAGTAATGAACTCTGAGTCAGAGAGCCGCCCGTTTTATGCAAGGAAACTGCTGCCATATCTGCTCCCGCCTCCATAGCTGAAACAGGCAGAT
>CAZVVR010000206.1:0-2572 GCA_964630605.1 uncultured Mageeibacillus sp.
TTGTCTTTGCAGTAGAGATGGATCCCAGCTATGTCAACGCAGCCCCCACCCTGACTGAGAGCATCGGCGTCACCAAAGCCTATCTGGATGCAGCCATTGTCGGTATGATCCTCGCCTATTACATCAGATTACTGGGCTACCGGGCCAGAAACCACATGGATGGAAACTATCTCATGGTCCTGCCACTGGCCGGAAAAGAGGCCGGCCTGGGCGATATTGGCAGGCATGGTCTCCTAGTGACACCGGAATATGGTACCAGAGTTCGATTAGGTGCTGTATCAACTGATATGCCTTTGGTAAAAAGCGAGCCCTCGCCCCTGAAGATAGAAGAATTCTGTAACCGCTGCCGCCGCTGTGCACAGGTGTGTCCCTCCCAATCCATCTCGAAAAAGCCGGCCGAAATTATTGACGGCGTCAGAAGATGGCAGACACATCAGGAAAGCTGTTACAGCAAATGGCGGGAACTGGGCACGGATTGCGGCTTTTGCGTAGCAGTTTGCCCTTTTAGTTTACCCATGGAAAAAGAAGACATAGCGGCATATTACAAGGATCCAAAACAGGCCCATGAATTACTGAAAAAGTATAAAACCATGGCTTATAGGGAAAAAATCGATGACAAAAAATTAGACTGGCTTGAAGAAATAACTCTGTAATTTTAAGTCATTAAACAGCTGGTTTTTCAGCAGAAAGGTGAAATATCTTGGAAACTTATCAGGAATTTATAATGTTTTTAGGAACCGACAATTTAAAGCAAACCGATGAATTTTACCGAGGAAAATTAGGGCTTGAGCTTTATAAAGATCAGGGTGCCTGCATGATCTATAAAATCAATGAAAAATCTTCGATTGGTTTTTGCACTCATTTAAAGAAAACCATAGATGGCAGAAGCCCTATACTTACCCTGATCGCAGAAGACGTCGATCAGACCTATAATTTTATTAAAGGTCAGGGCATCGCTATTGATGAGAAACCTAAGATAAATGAAAAATTTAATATTTACCATTCCTTTTTTAAAGACAATAATGGCTATACCGTAGAGATCCAAAAATTCTTATAAAACGTTAAGTCCGCCGTATGTGATAACAGCTGTTTTAATTCCGTTACAGAAAAGAAGCCCGCCGAAGCGGGCCTCTAGAGAAGAAAGAGAATGACTCTAATATTATGCGGAAATCGCGTTTATCCCATTAAAAAAAGTATTCCGTTTTCCGTTCATTTTTGACCAGAATTTTGCCCTCGCGAATAACGTAGGGACGGTTGGGACAAAGTGCAATGGCTTCACGAATATTTTTCGCGTCAATCATGACCAGATTGGCATTACAACCTTCTTCCAGTCCATAGCCTTCGAGTTTTAGAATTTTATTGGCATCGGTCGTGATCATATCGAATACTTTCTCGAGTTCAGCCGGAAGGCTCATCTGGGCAGCATGCACGGTGACATTGGCAACCTGCAGCATATCGGCATTGCCAAGCGGATAAAAGGTATCATTGACGCAGTCCTGACCAAAGCTCATATTGACTCCGGCCTCAAGTAATTCTTTGACTCGTGTGATTCCCCGCCGGATTGGTTGCTTGTCCAGCCGGCCTTGCAACATCAGGTTAGTTACAGGATTTGTGATCATGTGGATGCCTGCACGAGCAACCTTTTCGATCACATAGGCAGCATAGTGATCATCGTAAGCAGCGAGTGCGCAGGTATGTCCGGCAGTCACGCGTCCTTGCCAACCGCGTTTGATCGTTTCGTCAGCAACCATTTCCAGTGTCCGATAGAAAGGATCGTCTGTCTCATCGACGTGCATATCAATATCAGCATCGTATTTTTCAGCTAGGTCAAAACAATATTGTACATGTTCCAGGCTGTCAGCCGGCGTGAGCTCATTGGCCGGCATACCACCGACAATGTCACAACCCAGACGCATGGCTTCATCCATAAGCTTGTCGCTGCCGGGGTCTTTGATGATCCCTTCCTGCGGAAAAGCCACAAGCTGCAGGGTCATCTTGTCTTGGTAGCGTTCTCGAAGGGCAAAAATGCCTTGTAAGGGCTTTAAACCGCCAATTGTATCAATATCAACATGGGTCCGCACGGCCAGCGTGCCGTTCATAAGAGCCTGATCAAGAACAGCTCCGGCCCGCTCGACAACATCTTTATCGGTATATTGTTTTTTGCGGTCCCAGATAATCTCGATGGCTTCCGTCAGCGTGCCGCTGACATTTTTGCGAACACTGTCTAAAATATTTACTTTATCCAGATGAATATGAGGCTCAATAAAGGCGGGAACGAGAAGTTTTCCTGCAGCATCAAGCGCAGTTTCGGCATTTTGTTTGAGCGCTTGGCCAATCTCCCGGATCTCTTTTCCCTCGCAATAAACATCCCATAATCCTTCACGATGTCTCAGCGTGCAATTTTTAATTAGTAATGACATAGCTGGCTCCTTTACTGTAGACGTATTTCTTGCTTGTTGCTATATATTTCATTATAGGTCTTGCCGGGCTGTTTTTATCTGAATGTCGTCCGGCAAAAAGCTAATTCCAAATATAATGTCAGCGATTTACTCTCCGGTCTTATTTATTCCTC
>CAZVVR010000207.1:0-2569 GCA_964630605.1 uncultured Mageeibacillus sp.
GTACCAGCAAATCAATAGCAGAAGCGACCATACGCCGGCTGGCCTCCCAGGGAAGATCTGATGCTGTCATCAGAAAAAGTGAAAGACGGTCCAGCATGTCAATGGCTGAGTTGCCATGACCGGTTGACATAGAACCGGGGTGGCCTGTCTGCATGGCCTGAATCATGTCGTAGGTTTCCTTGCCTCGAACTTCACCAACGATAATACGGTCAGGTCTGAGACGTAAAGAAGACCGAATCAGATCAGTCAATGTGATTTCACCACGATCATCAAAACCGGCTTTGCGAGCTTCCAGACGTACCAGGTTATGTTGACCTGACAGTTCGAGTTCAGCGGCATCTTCAATTGTTATCACTCGCTCTCCCGGTGGAATATATGCCGCTAAAGCATTTAGCATAGTGGTTTTGCCGGAGGCAGTTCCGCCGCTGATAAAGATACTTTGTCTGTTTGCGACTGCAGACTGTAATAAATCGGCTTCCTGCTCTGTCAGGGTATCGTTAGCGACCAGAGCACTCATGCGGGGCAGAATGCCGGTAAAGCGTCTGATGGACAGAATTGGACCGTCGGGTGCTGCGGGAGGCAAAACAGCATGCACGCGGGAACCATCCGCCAGCCGCATATCGGCAATGGGTGAGCGTTCATTTATGACCTTGTTGGCTCGTCCGAAGAATCGGGTTATTACGTTGGTTAAATGTTCACGTGAATCAAAACATAAGTCCATCTGAAACATTTGGCCACGGCGTTCAATATAAATTTCATTTGGCCGGTTGACCATGATTTCTGTAATATTGGGATCTTCGAAATATGGCTGCAAAACATCTAAACCCGTCATGGCGTTGAAAATCAGATCAACCATATCTGACTGTTGCTGCAGGCTCAGCTTTTCCCCGCGTGATCGGCGTTTTACTTCATTCACAATAATTTGCTTTAAAACAGCATTATCCTCCAAAATCTCGGTATTGTGCTGGGTTACAATTTTACGGATGAATGCCTGTTGTTCTTTATAATTTAGTAAAACCATGGTGCTTCCTCACTTAGCTTGGCAATACGGCTGTTTTCGTAGATTTCGCAGGATGAAGGCAGTTTGCTGAGAAAAACGGCTAATTCCTGCTGAGCCATTAAAGCAGCGTCAGTAGTTTTGTTCGGAGTCTCGATGACAACATAGTCGCAAAGCGCCGCGACCATTGCGTGTCTTTCTAAAGTTAAACCTGATACTTCAATCAGGGAATGAGTCGGGGCAGCTCGTGTTTCGAGATATTTTCTCAAAAGAATTATTAGCTCACGTAAACTTCTGCTGTCTGCACAAATTAAATCATCAGCCCGGCCCGGACAGGGGAAAGTGTAATAGCCGTCATTATGTAGATACAGATAATTACCAAGATCCTCATGTTCGGGAATACGTCCGCTTTTAAGTTTAAGGAGCAGGTCACCCAGTGTCTGGCTGCTGCCTGTTCTAAAAGGAAAAGCCATATCGTATAAAGGCATCAATGGCAGATAAATCATGTCATGAGCTTTTCTTTTGCCGCTTTTGAGGATGGAAAAACTCGCTTTGATGCGTTCACTGCGTGTAAAAAAGAGTAAGCAGCCAAGTGAATAAGAATCCTGGCTTGTCTTTTTTTTAATCGCGGTTTTTGAAATTTTTTCTGATTTTATTTCCCGCGGATGATCAGAGTTGGCTGCCAGAGGCTTGGTCAAAACTACTGAAATTAATTCTCTGATAAAGCTGACTGGAGACTGACGTGAAAGATAACAATGACCCTGTTTTGTTATTTCCGGCAGATGAAGGTGAAGTTTCTCTGCTGAGTCTTTCCGAAATTTATCAGAGAGTTCTCCGAGAATGTTTGTTGAACACTCGTCCGGTATTTTATCTGTAAGTTCGAGACGCAGAACTCCGGGAAATATACTGGCTAGCCGATTTGAAAATAATTCTGCGGTCAAGATCAGTATGATACGGTTAAATGTATCTTTTTTCAGATTATTTACTTGCTGAATATCAGAAACAGCCAGACATTCGTAATCAGATTCGGAATGCTGTAAACCTGACAACAGACGCTCCCGATAGGCTATACGGTTTTCTACTATTAAAATAACTGCCTTCAATTTAATTCTCTGAATCCTTTCATGATTGATTGAATGTGTCTATAGATTTTAATGGGTCCAGAAAAAGAAATCGGAATATTCTTCCGGCATGGACTGGCAATAGTAGTCAAATGTGTCAATGAAATTAAAAGTTATGATGTATAGTAATGGTCCGCTTAACTGCTGTACAAGCATTAACTATTTTTAAGATCTCTGGTCAAGTAGAAAACATATTATCGAATTAACAGTCTGCTTGGGCTATAATCGAATTGTTTGCCAGAATAAGTTAAATAATTACGGTAAATGAGGTGCAAACTTTGAAACTAAAAGAACAGTTTGAAAAAACCAGATTAAAATACAAAAATCTTGATGCCAAGGGTCATTTTTATCTTCTTGGTATTTTCATGATTTTTTATTTTGTATACCAGGAAACATTAATGTACGCTTTGACCAGATCAGGCAGCTTTAACCTAAATTATTTTGCAGCCTT
>CAZVVR010000208.1:0-2530 GCA_964630605.1 uncultured Mageeibacillus sp.
AATAGCTATTATTCTGGCGTTAGTGCCTGTGCTTATAGCTATTGGTATTGTGCTGAAACCTTTTGTCATAGACCCCTGGCTGGAGAGAAGGGATGACCCGGGCATCAAAAATGTCGCGTCGGAGACTCCTTTGGGTTATGTTTACGATAAATTGGGCGGCAATGAAATAGAACTGACAGCCTACCAGCCTCCCAAGGATTTTGATTTTTCCTCCTGGGATGAAACCTGGGAAATTCCGTCCCATGTTGACGGCTACTCTGTTGTTTCAATAAAAGATTTGGGCAAAGTCAGGCTTATGACTTCCAGAGAAATAGTCGAAGATCAATTTTATAAAAATCTTCGCGCTGTTACGATTCCTGATTCAGTGACGAACATAGACAGCTACGCTCTGGCAGATCTGCCGTTACTGGAATCAGTAGATATTCCGGACACGGTAACTGCGATTGGCCGTTATGCCTTTGCAGGCCTGCCACTGCTGGAAACCATAAAGATTCCCGAAACAGTTACAAAAATCGGAGCATTTGCTTTTTCCCATTCATATTCACTTCAAACCATAAATATTCCTGATTCGGTAGAAACTATTGACCGTGCAGCGTTTTATTGGTGCGCGGGTTTAAGTGAGATAAATTTTTCTGCCAATGTCGATACCATAAATGACTGGACTTACGCTTACTGCCATTCTTTGCAATCAGTAACAATTCCCGGCACTATTACAAAAATCGGCAACAACGCCTTTGCCGAATCTTATAATCTTGAATTTGTTTCGATGTCGGATTCAGTCACGGAAATTGCTACGAGAGCTTTTGCCGGTTGTCCCAACCTGAAAAGTATTTCGCTTTCTGACTCTATTAAAAAAATAGATAGTTGGACTTTTAGTGAGTGTTTTGAATTGAAAACTGTGATTTTGCCTGATTCGCTAGTTGAAATAGGGAGCAATGCTTTTAGGAAATGTAACGCTTTAGAGAATATCAATTTCCCTGAATCACTCGAGATTATTGCGGACTCAGCTTTTGCTGATTGCATGCGTCTCAAAAGTGTTAGTATCCCGGAAGGAGTTTTGACATTGGGAAGTAACGCATTTGCCCGTTGCAGCTCATTGGAAACAGCAGATATTCCCGCGTCCGTTAACCAGATTGGCCCAAACGCTTTTCACAATGCCGACAAGCTCCGGTTGGTCAGATTTGCAGGCTCAGAAGCTCAGTGGCTGCAATTGGGTGGTCCTGACCTGGTACCGGCTGAAGTTAAGGTTGAATTTGTTAACCAATAGGGATTATTTTTCGGCCGGACTTTTTAAATATCTATTTCAACACAGAGTTTAAACCGGGTATAATTTGCTTTTTCCTGGAAACGACATTTTTGAGAAACATACTATTGTCTTTGGAACCGGTGTTAAATGCCTTGTTGACAATTCCTTTCTCTTTTTCAGCAAAAAGTATCTCTGATCCTTCTCTTCGCGGGTCGGAGATAAGCATCATCAAAACATGGTAATCATCTTTTTCCAAAGTCTCATGGAGATGCTCAAGAAGCCGTTTTCTGATCAGATCTAATTCTGCTGTTTTAGTGGAAGTGATTTGACCGACGCCGACTTTATATTTTTTGAGAAAAAATTCCTTAAAATCGTAATTCAGAATTTCTTCTGAACTCATGTTTATAATTGCGGAGGAGCTATCAAGCATTTTTCTGGAAAAAGCTTCAAGGTCCAAGCCGGCAATTTCTGCCATTTTGGCGGCCATATACTCATCTTTCCCGGTATTGGTAGGCGATTTAAAGTACATTGTGTCTGAAATAATTGCAGCGCAAAGAATGCCTGCGATATCTGCTGAGGGTTTTATTTTCAAGTCCAGATACAAACCGGCAATTATAGTTGCAGTGCTACCGACAGCTTCGTTTTTAAAATAAATAGGAGAACCGGTAACGAGTCCGCCGATCCGATGATGATCGATGATTTCCAGAATTTTCGCTTGCCCCAGACCATCTATAGATTGGGAGGACTCATTGTGATCGACCAGAATTGCCTGTTTTTCATTTCCGGAAATCAAGTGGAATCTGGTGATAAAACCTTCGATCCTGTCATTGTTATCCACGACCGGGTAAGCTCTGTGCCGGGACTGGAGCATTTCGTTTTTTATTTCATCGATATAGTCGCTGCTTTGAAAAACAATCAAATCTTCTTTCGCCATGACAAACTCAACAGGTATGCTCTGATTCAGCAGCAAGGCGGCGGTGTAGGTATCATGGCAGGTTCTCATTACAATACAAGCGTTATTTTTCGCCTCGCGAATAACATCTTCGCTAACTTCTCCGTCACAGGTGACAATCAGGCAGTTGGCACCTTCTGATATCGATTTTAATTGGTTATCTTTGCGGTTTCCTACCAGAACAATATCATCTTTTTCTATAAAAGGTGTCATGCCGTCCGGACTCATGGCTGCGATGAGAGCTTTCCCGCTGGGCTTAAATTCTTTTTTAGAACCTGTTAATAAATAAGCATCCAAAGTTGTCAGAATATTTTCCAGTGGTGTGGCTTTTA
>CAZVVR010000209.1:0-2502 GCA_964630605.1 uncultured Mageeibacillus sp.
CATAATGATATAAACCCACATGCTTCCCCTGGCAAAAAGATTTGCACCTGGAGTTATACCTCTAAGATTTTATCTAAGAGATACTGCTTATGTTAGTATTAGCTTTGTCATCAAAAAAGTAACGCAGCAATTTATAAAGCATTATTGCTTTTTTTATATTGGATGACCGCAGGTTAACGGGTGAGATGATTATGAAGGTGGGAATATTTAGTGATGCATATCTGCCTCAGATAGGTGGTGTCTCAACAGTGACACACTTAATCAAGGAACATTTGGCTGCTTGCGGCCATGAAGTCTATGTCATTACGCCATCTGATCCAAAAGCGGAAGCCGAAGAAAATGTTATCCGTGTGCCCAGCATGCCTTTTGTCAGTTCCAAACGTTTAGCTCTTTTTTGCCCCATTTTCAGCTACAGACAAATCAAGAAGATTGATTTTGATATTGTCCACAGCCAGACTGAGTTTGCTATGGGTGATCTGGCACGCAGAATTAGCAAGAAATCAAATATTCCGCATGTTCATACTTTCCATACTATGTATGAAGACTGGTTGCTGGGACAATTGGGTACAGGAATTGCCAGCAAAGCGGCACGCAATTTTATTCGGCGTTTTTCGACCAATTTTTGCAACAGTGTTGATCATGTTATAGTTCCGTCGCAAAAGACGAAAGACGTATTACTTGATTACGGTGTGACCACTTCATTACAGATTTTACCCACTGGGATTGAGTTGGAACGCTTTGCCGCTGCAGTAACTGACAAAGAATCCAGAGCTCAGCTACGCGAAAAACTGGACATTTTGCCTGATGCATTCGTCTTAATTTACCTTGGCAGAATATCACATGAAAAGCGCATAGGTGAAATTTTGGAGTATCTGCCGGATTTAATCAGGGAAAATAAAAATTTATATTTATTACTGGTTGGTTCCGGCCCACAGCTGCAGGAGTATTGCGACCAAGTCAGCAAGGCAGGGCTGGAGGATAATATTAAATTTGTCGGTTCAGTTCCTGCTGCCGACGTGCCACTCTACTATAGTGTAGCTGATGTTTTTGCCAGTGCGTCGCGCAGCGAGACACAGGGTTTGACCTACATCGAAGCGATGGCAGCGGGCTTGCCTTTATTGGTGGTTAATGACGACAGCCTCAAGGGAGTCTTTAAAGAAGGTGTGAACGGCTTGTCTTTCAACTCGATCACGGAATTTCACAATAATATTAATCTGTTAATGCAAGATAAATCCTTACTCAAGCAGTTGTCTAAAGCAGCTGTCGCAACAAGTAAGAATTTTTCTGTATCTAATTTTATCGAACAAATTTTGTGCATATATCAAGCGCAAATTGAAAAATATCAAAAATTCGAACAAAAATCGCTTTGAGTCAGATAAATCTATTGTTCTGGCCGTAACGGAAAAGACCGCCCGTCCGGGCAGTCTTTTCGCATGCAAGTATGTCAATTTAATTTGTTTAAAGTATGCCCAAGGCGATTTCCATCATATTGGTAAAACTTTTTTCACGTTGCTCGGGTGTTGTTTCTTTGAATTCATAAATAGTGTCCGAAACTGTGAGCAGGCAAGCACCGTGCTTGCCGGTAACGTTGGCGTTGTGGAAGAGGGCGAAGCTTTCCATTTCTACACACAGACAGTCGTGATTTTCATGTAAGGTTTTCCACAAAGGGGGTTCGTTCTCAGGAGTAGGTTCGTAATAAAAAACATCGCTGGAGTAAGTTCTGCCCTCAAAAATTGAAATCCCCAGGTCTTCAGCGCTATCACGTAGTTTTGCTGTCAGTTCCGCACTGGCTGCCAGGACTTTTTCATCATAACCGGCCTGCATTTTTGCATATGTGGAATCTGAGTACGCATCAGTAATGAGCAGAACATCAAAAAGATCCAATTTGGAGTCAAAAGCTCCGCAACTGCCCACGCGTATTATGTTATCAACATCATATACCGTGAAAAGTTCGTAGGAATAAATACCGATGGATGGCTGCCCCATGCCGCTTCCCATAACAGAAACCGGCTTTCCCTTATAAGTCCCGGTATAGCCAAGCATGCCGCGAACTTCGTTAAACAATACTGAATTATCCAGGAAGTTTTCAGCAATGAACTTTGCACGCATGGGATCGCCCGGCATCAGAACAGTTTTGGCTATTTCGCCTTTTTTTGCACTATTGTGAGGTGTTGACATGAAATTTCTCCTTTTCCTTTAAAGGTACTCTAGATAGGTGAATAATATTAGTTTACATTATAATGCAATAATTTGCTTATATGCAACGACTCAAGATAAAGCAATCAAGGTCTTTCAACCGATGCGAGGCTCATTGCTATAAAAACTGCCTTCGGCAATCAATTGCTATGAAAACGATGAAAGAAAATGAAACGACAAACAATTATGTTCTGGACATAAATTCAGATGGCATTTATGATAGCTGTTCCATTGATTTTACGGAGGAATACTTTATGTTTAATAAAAAGACCGGAAAAATGACGCTTTTAATTTTTATGTTAGCGT
>CAZVVR010000210.1:0-2502 GCA_964630605.1 uncultured Mageeibacillus sp.
GTCGAAGATAAAATTGTTTAGTAATTTTATCCTTTGCTCATGATCTTCGGGTAAATTGGGATGACCGTTATACCCTGTATGTAAAAAAGGTACATTCAGTGCCAAAATATCTGGCGATGGTTCAATTTCGACACCGTCCACTTCGCGGTTGGGACCACTATTGATGATAACGCCGCGTACATTCTTTATTTCTGCCAGCTCTGCCGCCGTCAGGTCATGCGGATGCACCTCACTGTAAACCAAAGAGTGTCTGAGGTCACGTGCTATTTCGGCATTCCTGGTTCCACCCAGATCAATAATTAAAATCTTGTCTACTTGCATGTGTAACTCCTTTTGTTTTATTCAAGAAGCCGCTGGGTGGTTTCGTGTTTTGCATAATTTGGTGCCTGGCACCAAATTATGCAGGCGCTGATTTTGGCAAAATCAGCCGGATCAGACTGCTTCTTTTGTGCTTAAATCTTCAAACTGCAGCTGGTAGAGTTCGGCATATTCACCGTTTTTTGCCATCAGATCTTTGTGTGTGCCGCGTTCGTTGATGCCAGTGTCGGACAAGACCAGAATCTCGTCTGCATTGCGTACTGTGGACAGTCGGTGGGCTATTACGATAGTGGTGCGGTCTTTGGACAGCCGGTCGAGTGATTCCTGCACTGCCCGCTCGCTCACATTATCAAGTGCTGAGGTAGCCTCGTCCAGAATCAGGATCGGTGGATTACGCAGAAAGGCCCGTGCGATCGAAATGCGTTGTTTTTCGCCACCTGAAAAACGTACACCGCGCTCACCGACCATGGTGTCGTATCCTTTTGATAAAGTCATGATGAAATCATGAATGTTTGCCTGTTTGGCTGCTGCAATGATTTGTTCATCGCTGGCATCATACTGGCCGTAGGCGATATTATCACGGACGGAACTGTTAAAGAGGTAGACGTCCTGCTGCACCATAGCGATATTGTCTCTTAATGAGCGCAGCGTCATATTGCGGATGTCGATGCCGTCAATAGTAATTACACCGTCATCTACATCGTAAAAACGTGGAATCAATGAGCAAATAGTCGATTTCCCTACGCCGGAGGGTCCGACCAGGGCAACTGTATGTTTGGCTTTTATATCAAGTGAGAAATCATCAAGAACAGGCTCGTCTGCGTCCTTGTATTTGAAGCTGACATCTTCGAATCGGATGTTACCTCTGAGTAATCCAACATCAATCGCATTGGGCAGATCCTGAATTTCCGGTTCCGTATCCAAAATCTGGCACATGCGGAGAAAGCCGGTCATGCCTTGCTGCAGTTGCTCGTTGAATTGAATCAGCGTGCGCACCGGTTGCAGGAACATATTGATGTAAAGAACGAAAAGATAGAGGTCACCGGGGTTTATGGTATCGCGGATCACAAATACACCGCCGGCAACCAGAGTCACCACATATAGCAGACCCTGAAGAAAACCGTTGGTCGAGTGGTAGGTGCCCATAACCGTGTACATATTTTTCTTGGACTGGTAAAATTCCTGATTACCCTCGTAGAACTTGTTGATTTCTAGTTCTTCCTGTGAATAAGACTGTACTGTGCGAATGCCTGAGAGGCTGTCGTTGACAATAGCGTTGACATTGGCGATCTTAACGCGATTGTCCATGAATGAACGGAACATTTTTTTCCTATAAAAAAAGGTGAACAAACCCATAAGAATGGTAAAGCCCAGCAGAATTAGCGTAAGTCCAATATGTGTGTTCATTAGAATTACAAAGGCACCTATAATCTTGACCAATGAAATCAGAAGGTTTTCCGGACCATGGTGGGCCAGCTCCGTAATGTCCTGCAAGTCTGTAATTATGCGTGAGACCATTTGTCCTGTATTGGTGTCATCGAAAAAGGAAAAAGATAATTTTTCCATATGTGTGAATAGATCCTGCCGCATATCCCTTTCAATACGTGCCCCCAAAATGTGGCCCCAGGAACTGACGAATTTTGTGGCCAGCGCCTCCACTATGTAGAGAACCAGCATAATTATTCCTGCCGGAAGCAAGATTGAGGCGACCAGTGATTTGTCACCCAGAGTGAAAACTTCATTAATCAGTGTGCGCATGATCCAGGGAAAGGCCAGGCCGGTAGCACCTATTACCGTCGCAAAAAACATATCGGCCGCAAATAGTCCATTATAAGGTTTGTAGTAGCTGATAAAGCGAGGCAAGTAGGAAAAGAATTTTTTATCAAGTGTATCTTTATTTTTCATACGTCTATTATAGTCAATTTTTAATTTTCAGGCAGGTTATAATTGCACATTATTGCAAGACTGAGCATTTAATCCATAGAGAGGGCCAGTGATACGTAATTTTCGGCCAAAATGATGATAGAATAAATGACTATAGAAAAAAAGCCAGCTTTTTAAAGTATAAAAAGCCAATTTGCAATTAAAGAGGTTATATGAAAAACGATCGTTTTTACAGTTTTATTAAAGAAATGGAAAAACTGCTCACACCGGACTCGGTTTATATCTGCGATGGCAGTGAAG
>CAZVVR010000211.1:0-2501 GCA_964630605.1 uncultured Mageeibacillus sp.
AACCGACTGGTCTGTTTTCCGTGAATTCGGAGAATTTCTGTTAAGAGCCTATCCGCTGGTTCATGAAAAATTAGAATTAATTCGGATTAATGATTTTGCGCTGATTTACCGCTGGCCCGGCTCATCACAAGAAAAGCCTCTGTTGCTGACAGCACACTATGACGTGGTGGCAGCCACAGAGGAAGATTGGGAATATCCTCCTTTTTCGGGACACGATGACGGCGGGCGCATCTGGGGTCGCGGTACCCTGGATGATAAAGGTTCCCTGATTGCTATTCTTGAAGCTGTTAATTCTTTGCTAGATGCAGATTTCGTACCGCCCTACGATGTTTACCTGGCTTTTGGCTTTGATGAGGAAGTGGGAGGAGATCTTGGAGCCAAAAAAATGGCGCAATATTTCCAGGAAAATAAAATCCTTTTTCGCTATGTTTTGGATGAAGGCGGTGCTGTTACCGAAGGTAAGTCATTGGGAGTTGAACCGGATTTGGCTGTAATCGGTATTGCAGAAAAAGGCAACAATAGTTTTCGTTTTCTTTTTCAAGGTGAAGAAGGACACTCGTCGACACCGCCGCAATCAACGGCGATAGGTAAGATGGCGGCCTTTATTCATGATGTAGAACAAAAACCCCCAAAAACCAAAATGACTGAGACTTTGGAAGCTACTTTGCAAGCTCTGGCACCTTATAAAAGCGGAGCTGAAGCTTTTGCCATGCGTAATCCGCGTCTTTTTTTTCCGCTGATAGCAAAAATATTACTTAAAAATAAGCAAACCGCAGCTATGTTGCGCACAACCATAGCCTTTACTATGACAGAAAGCGGCAGCGGACATAACGTGCTACCGCGTACAGCCAGCTGTGTAGCCAATATACGTATTTTGCAGGGAGATACGGTAAAGGGCGTACTCGATTATCTTGGAAGTCTGGGCCATGAATTTGAAATTAAAGAAGAGATTATGGTAAATGAACCCACCTCTATCTCGGATCTTGAAGGGGAAGGCATGCTGTATACCAAGGAAATTATAGGTAAAGTATTTCCTGATGCAGTAGCTATGCCTTATCTGATGGTAGGTGGAACTGACAGTCGCTATTACGACCGGGTATCAGATAACGTATATCGTTTTTTGCCTAATAAACTTTCAGAGCAGGAACTTGCCACCATGCACGGACGTGGTGAATATATCAGTCACGAAAACTTTTTCAGAATGATTGAGTTTTATACGGAGTTTTTGCTTAATCTGAAATAAACCGATTGTGCATTAAGATAACTGTTGTTAATATTGGATCTTTTTGCAGTTTGAATATAACTATATAATGTGAGGAGACTTTTATGGAGTTTAATGTTAATCATCCTATTCTCTTTGTTTTGGCCGGCGTGATTATACTCTATGTAATAGGGCAGTCCGTCTTTTTTTTGGTAAAAGCCTGGAGGCATGCCCGTGAACTGCAAATTGAAAAAAATGTATTGCGGGGAGTAGTCATAGGGAGTGCCCTCTTTACAGTTGCACCTGCGATTGGAGTTTTACTGGGCTTAATCAGCTTGTCACGCTTTCTTGGGCTCCCGTTGCCCTGGCTACGCCTGTCGGTGCTGGGAGCTCTCACTTACGAGTTACCGGCTGCTGCCTCGGTAGCACAGGTTCAGAATTTGCCTATGGAGCAGACGATCACTGACGGCTCAACTTATACTGCTATAGCCTGGGTTATGACTCTGGGTATTTTGTCAGGAGTACTGATAATTCTCTTTTTCCAAAAAAACATGGACAAAGGCTTGCGAAAACTTAAGAGCAAAGATCAACGCTGGAGTTCAATTTTGATGGATTCATTGTTTGTCGGCATGATTGCCACCTTTCTTGGCATGGTCTTTGCCGATATCCGATCCGGACTGCCCGGCTGGATCCCCGTTTTTGTTATGCTGTTTTCAGCTTTATTGATGACTATTTTTGGATTGATGGTAAGAAAACTTAAATGGAATTGGCTGGAAAACTACGCGATGCCTTTTAGTATGCTAGGGGGCATGGCTTTTGCTATTCCTCTGACTCATTGGATCGGAGCTTGATTATGAATAAAGATAAGAAATATTCTCAATATCCTGAAAAAATCCATCATTGGGGCAGAATTTCACTGGTTTTGGCAATTTTGCTTTTTATGTCATATCCTTTCTTTACTTCGGTAATATTCAATGTTTGGCCGGATGGGGCGATTGTTTTCCAAGGTTTGTTGGCTATTGCCCCTGTTTTTTGGACTGTAGGTATTATCGAAGCATTTACCTTTAGCCCGATGCTTGGTTCCGGTGGAGCATATCTTGGTTTTGTAACAGGTAATTTGACTGCCATGAAGGTTCCGGCAGCTCTGCGTGCCATGCAAATTGCAGGGGTTGATCCCAATACGGAAGAAGGCGATGTTGTTTCTACCATTGCTATCGCCGTGAGTTCTATTGTCACAACGGTAATTTTGGCTCTGGGCATAGTTCTCTTAAATGTTCTTGCCCCCATTTTGGAGTCGCCT
>CAZVVR010000212.1:0-2488 GCA_964630605.1 uncultured Mageeibacillus sp.
GTTTTAAGTTAGTTCTTTGTTTTCGAATATAAGTGATCAGGAATACTATCAGACCATGGCATGTATGGTTCAATATCTTCCGGTGTATAGTTATTATGTTCACGCAAAGCCTGCAGCTTCTTGAACATATAAACGAGATAGTCATAAGGTTTGAGCTTGTTTAGTTTGGCTGTTATTAGCAGGCTGTAAATAATAGCAGAGCTTCTTGCGCCATTGGGCGTATTTGAAAATAGCCAGTTTTTCCTTCCAATTACAAAGGGTTTTATAGATCGTTCGGCTCTGTTATTGTCAATTTCAAGCCTAGGCTCATCAAGGAATCTGACTAATTTTTCCTTTTGTCTCAAGCTGTAGCCAATAGCTTGTCTAAGCTTTCCTGTTGATGCCGGATACATATCCTGCATCAGTTCAAAATATTCATCCACTATCGGTCTGCTTTGTGTTTTCCGTATTTTTTGGATTTCCAGTAAAGAGGGCTCGTCAAATGTCGCGTAGCGCTCCTTAAGCTTTTTCTCAATGGTAAACAAAGCCCCTATCATCTTTAAAGCTTTTTCCGTGACAGAATTTTTGTCGTGCTTGCCTGCCATCTTCTTCAGATCAGCAAATGGCCTTCTGACATGCGACCAGCACCCGGCAAGCTTAATATCCTTGCCAAGCTTTTCGTAGCTTTGGTAACCATCTACCTGCAGGTAGCCTTTAAATGTTTTAAGAAATTCTTTAGGATGTTTGGCGGCCCTTGTCATCTGATACTCATACACGACAATGGGCTTTCTAGTTCGTCCGGTCTGATACAGCCACATATATGATTTATTTTCCGCTTTTCTGTCTTCTTCACGCAATACCTGCACCGTAGTTTCATCCGCGTGCAGATGATCGGTTGTAAGTAGCTTACCGCGCATTAAACGGTAAACATCTTCCAAGTATGTGCTGCTAGTCTTGATTAAGAGATTACTCATCGTCTGTCGGCTTAAGAAGAAGCCGGCCTGCTCTTGCATATCCTTCTCGATGCGGTAGAGCGGTAAACCTAAATTGTATTTTTGATTAATGAGGAAGGCGACAGTCTCTGCGGCATAGGAGCTTTTGGGCAAGAAGGGCTTAAAACCTTCAGCTATAACGATTGGTGTAGAAGTGCCTTCATCTTCACAATGTTTACAGACATAGACATGCTGCTTGTGCTTGATCGCTTCCACAGTAGCAGGTTTCCAGATCACTTCATAACGATCCAAAACCTTAAGATCCGCCATCTCATGCTCGCAGACGGGACAGGCTAAGTCTGCTCCGGCTAAGGTGTGAACAATGACTTCAGTGATAAAGGGCTCAAGATTTTCTGCTTTAGAGGTTTTATTTCGAGAAGGCTTTTTGCGCTGATAGTTTAGCTCTTCGTACTCGATAGAGTCTTCTTCATCTGTAGCGCTGGCACAAGCTTCTACTTCGTTAAAAATGTGCCCCAGATCGGCTATGCTGATTTGTTTTTCGGACGGAGCATTTTTGTTGAACTTTTCACTGGATCTGCCAAATTGTTTTAGTTGAGCCAGTTTAAGGGCTTCCTCATAATTCTTCAGCAAAACACTCTGAGCTGCTATCTGCTCCTTTTGTGTTTCCAGTTGCTCTTTAAGGGAAGTTACTGCCGCCACTAAAGCCTCATATTCTGGCTTAGGGATAGTAACTGTAGCTGATCTGGAAAAGCTTTTATTCATACAAATATTATAACATGTATTCGTAGATTAAAGAAGCCTGTACTCCTTTAATCTCAGCACTTTACGCCGATTGTTCAGTAAGAATAACGTTTGACTTTACCTTCTTCTGACAGCTTGTCCACCAAGCTTAAACCATGCAGAAGCCAGCTTAATTCTTTGGCTGTAACCTCAAGTAAACTGCCATCGTCTGCACCCGGCCAGATGAACTTGCCCTTATCCAGCGCCTTGCTGAAGAGGACAAAACCATTATGGTCATATTGTAGTATTTTGAGACGATTGCGTCGCCTGTTGCAAAATACATAGAGATTTCTGTCATAGGGATCCAGTTCGAATTCCTGCTTTACTAAAATGCTCAGACCGTTAAACGACTTGCGCAGATCGGTGACGCCTTTGGCCAGATAAATCTTATGCTCAGAACCGGGACTTAACAAGAGAGCACCTCAACAATCTCTTGCAGCAAGCTTACATCGAAGCCTGATTCCAGCTCAAGATACATCTGTTTGTTCAAGTAGAGCCGGATTCCACATTTTCTTTTCGGTTCAGGCATAAGTTTTATTTCCTGCCAGGACATATTCTCAGCTGATCCTGATGTCTCCAGTTCTCTCAGCAGTTTTCGATACCTGTAAAACGAGGACTTGGCCAAGTCTTTCTCTTCGCACCAAGCTTTTATGCTTAGGCCGCTAAGAGCTTGTTCCTCCAGTAATCTTTTCCATTTATTAACTGAACTTTGCCGCATTTGCATTTTACTGTATTTCTCCTTAGTCTTTGATATATTCAAAAACTAAGACAGTTCT
>CAZVVR010000213.1:0-2459 GCA_964630605.1 uncultured Mageeibacillus sp.
ATAGCGCTGCGGGCGTACAAAAATATAAACGACGTTTTTGTTCCAAAGTACGCCAAAACCTCCCCAGGACGCTGTCATTGTGTTTATTTTTTCTCCGGCCCGCGCTGTAATCAGCATCCAGGTATCATCCAGATCACTGAATGGGTTCATCTATATTTTCTTGGGATCAATTTTTTTAAATTTTGCCATTAGGCTTCCTCACCATTATTACGCTCAAAGGTAAATGATTCAGCGTAAGCTTGCATTTGCTTTTGCAGTTGTTCGCCTCCTTTGAGATATTCCCGTAACTCTTCACTCTTATTTTTTAAATTTTCCAGATTTTTTTGTGCTTTCTCTGCTTCCGCACGGCTTTTAGCCCGTCCTAAAAGCACTTCCTGCTCACCTTTTTCCCGGCCCTCGATAATAATTTTTTCAGCTTCCATACGGGCCTCACGTAAAATATCGTTTGCTCGTTTTAATTGTTCGTCTTTTTCCTTATAATTTTCAATTTCAGCCTGAAGATCTTTTATTTTTTGATTGAGTTGATTTTCTGTGTCTTCGAGTTCTTTAACTCTGTTTTCCATATCAACTGTATCTTGCAAAAGACCTTCAATTTGAGCCTGATCCAGAGGCGCATTCAGAACGCCTTTATCCTGGAGTTCTTTAACAGCCTCATCATAGACTTCTTGACAAACCGTTCGCGCCTCGGAGATTAGCTCCTTAATTTTGTCGTAGACGTCATCTCTGTCATAACCTCCGAACGTAGTTGTCTTGATTCTCAGTTCTTTAACATACCGCAACATCACTTCGTCAAAACGGTATTTAATCGATTTTGTCATCAGTCAAATCCTCACGATCATTTATGAGCCATAAGAGCTGGTTTGTGTAGGTGCATACGATGGTCTCTGTGTTGGAGCATACGAAGGTCTCGTGGTGGGAACTATATTATACAAAAATTTATCGTTGTAGAAAGATGAGTGGCTGTCCAACATGTCAGAAAACTCTGCTTCACCCATTATCTCATATAATGTAGCCTCATCCGAATATAAATTAGTACCATATGCCAGTCGCTCACCTTCTATCTCAACACCCATTGCTGCAAGACATGTTGGGAAGAAATCCATAACTGTAAACAAGCGCTGATACTGTCTTTCCTGCGGCAGATCCTGGGCAGAATTCAGAATCACATTGTACATACGTCGTTGATAGTCTCTCGGAATCCCTTCGAAAAAAGTTTTATCCATAGAAAGATGATCGCCGATAAGAACAATTGTTGTATTCTCGGCAAAACTACGTGTCTGGCACCATTCTATAAACTCAGCAACATCCCGGTCCGACCACATAATGCTATTACCATAACTGGTATGGTGTAATCTTTCCCTGTCTTCATACTGATATCCATCAGGGAAATGCGTATCAACCGTAAGTATTGAAAAGAAAAAAGGTTCATCCTGCTGAGAAATTTTGATCAGGCGCTCTTTCGCAATTGTAAGCAATTTTTTATCATTTATGCCCCAAAAATCAAATTCGTACTTACCATCAACAATTGGAATATAGCCATTTTTGGCTAAATTGCTGTAATCAGTCATGACAAAGTCACCATGCATTTTATAGAGATCATCACGCGAAGCAAAACGTGCACTTGACCCCATCATCATTTCGAGATAATAACCTTCCTCTTTTAAAATATCACCAATCATTAATGAACCAGGCAAATACTCACCGTTGCTGGCATCAAAAGCATTAGGATCATCTATGGGTAACTTGAGCGGTATCCCTCCCATCTGGCCAACTAAACTGGCTGCTGTCCAGCCTAATGGTCCAAATTGCCTCGCCCCGCCCATACGCTTGCTGTGAGAAAAAGAAATGTTCTCATCATCAAGTGCCAGTTCGGTCAGGTTGGGAATAAGATTTTGCTGCATAGCGCCGCCGTTAGCTTTATCAGCATAAGTTGTTTCAATTGACTCTAATACAATATAAATAACATTTCGTTTTTCTTCCGGAAAAATAAGCTCTACATTGCCTGGTTCCGTGTAGTATTCTTCCCAGGCAGATGATTCATTAAAAAGATTTTTCACGTATTTGAAAAAACCCAGTTGGCCCAAACCAATAATAATTACCAGCATAAATATGCTGCCTGTTACTAACAATATGTTTCTGACCCGAAAGCGATATTTCATCAGGAAGAATTTAGCGAAAACATAATATAATACAGCTGCGGCAAGTGCTGCAATCACTGCCTGCAAGCCAAAACTTTTTAAAGGATTGAACCCGGCTGCTTCAATCGGAACTTTGATATGAAAAAGCAGCTGCTCAAAACTTACATCTCCGATATTTATTATGTACCAAATTGTGGCGGTCAAAATAAATGCACTCAGGGAAATAAGCGTAATGCCCCAGGGCCAACGGTTAATCCGTTTTTTTATTTTTGGCTTGCGCATGATTTTCATAGACTCATTTTGCTTGGATAAATTGTTATT
>CAZVVR010000214.1:0-2450 GCA_964630605.1 uncultured Mageeibacillus sp.
CTTTTGACTGATATGAGATTTGTCTCGGATTTGGCAATGGGCCTGATAGCTTATTCTATCGGCAGTGAATTCAAAATTAAGTATTTAAAACATCTGGGAGCGACACCAATTGTGATTGCCACCCTGGGTGCTTTCGGAGCTATGATTTTTGTGCTGTTAGGCGTCGTTATCTTTGGTTTCCCCTTGCCGCTGGCCCTGGTTTTAGGAGCTATTGCGGCCGCTACTGCTCCCGCAGCCACAGTCATGGTAATCAAGCAGTACCGGGCCAAGGGGCTTTTCACGGAAACTTTGCTCAGCGTGGTCGCTATTGACGATGCTGTAACTTTAATTATTTTTGGTTTTAATGCAGCTATCGCCCGCACCCTGATCGCAGGCTCATTTAGCTTTTCAAGTATATTAAGACCCTTTGCCGAAGTTCTTGGGTCTATACTGGTCGGAGCCGTTTTGGGTCTGCTTCTTACCTTTGCCTTTAGATTTTTCTCCAGTAGCGGTAATCGTTTGATTCTTCTGCTGGGCTTTATCACTTTGGGAATTTTTGTTTCCCAGCAATTGGGTTTTTCTCCTTTGCTGCTCATCATGATTATGAGCGCCATGGTGGCAAACTTGTACCATGATCATGTGGCAATGGATGAGGAGCTTAGTCATTTTACGCCGCCAATATTCATGCTCTTTTTTGTTCTGTCCGGGGCAAGTCTGGATCCGCGCGTTTTACCGACAGTAGGAATTTTGGGAATCGTTTATCTCATTGCGCGCGTTCTCGGTAAATTAACGGGTGCTTATGCGGGAGCTGTGCTTATGAAGGCGCCTGATAATGTCAGAAAATATCTGGGTACGGCTCTGCTTCCACAGGCCGGGGTCGCCATAGGTTTGTCTTATGCCGCCCAGAGTATTGTGCCAATGTATGCGATGCAAATTCAGTCGGTTGTTTTAGCTGCTACCTTGATTTATGAGTTGGTGGGACCGGTTGCAACCAAGTGGTCGCTCGGCAAAGCAAATGCGATTGAAAAATAAAATATAAAAAAGTCACGGCCGATCCTGTTTTTCGGGAAGCAGGGTCGCCTCTCTGTTTGAAATTTTTTGAGGCTTTTCACAGTTTCCGCAGTTGATCTATTCAGGCGAATGCTTTCTCAATAGTGGCCAAAAACTGGTCGGCTATAATGGCGAGAATGGCCGCAGGTAAAGCTCCTTGTATAACATAAGCGATATTATCATGCACCAGGCCGGCGATGATGGGAGAACCCAGGCCACCGGCGCCTACAACGGCGCCAATCATGGCTGTTCCGATATTAATAACAACTGATATACGCACACCGGCCATAATCATCTGAACAGCCAGCGGAAGTTCAACTCGAACCAGGGCTTGAAACCGGCTCATTCCCAGCCCATAAGCAGCATCCAAAATACTTGCAGGCACAGCCTGCAGCCCGGCAATAGTATTGCGGACAACCGGAAGCAGGCCGTAAAGAAACAAGGCAAATATTGTGGGCAGTTGTCCAAAACCAAAAAGAGGAACTGCCAAGGCCAAAACAGCGACCGGCGGGAAAGTCTGGCCCAGTGAAGTGATATTGGCAACTATGGGCAAAAAACTTTTGCCACCGGGACGAGTTACCCAGATGCCCAGCGGTATTCCCACCAGAACGGTTATGCTGCTCGAGATAAACACCAGACGCAGATGTTCTCCTACCAGTGTCAGCAAATTTGTGCGCGGGTAGATAACCTGAGCTTCTCCGGGAAACAAAAAGCTTAAGGCTTTTTCCCACCAGCCCATATTGGATATAAGCAGCAAAAAAACACCGGCAGAAACTGCCAATACTAGCCAACGCCTTGTTCGATGCTTATGCATAGCTCACGACTCTATTTCTGCTGTAATGGCTTCGATGTCGCTGAAACTAACCTCTCCGGCGAGCCGTCCCTTTTCATCAACCACAGGCACAGTTCTCAGGCCCTGGACTAGCATCCGCGATAAAGCGTCCCGGAGTGTGGCGTCGGCGCTTAAAGAAATCTCTTCAAGATTCCCCAACACCATGGATTCCCGGACGGAAGCAGAGCCGTTCAGTTTTGTCCGGTCCAGCCAGCCCAGCAGCTGCTGATCTTCATCAACAACCCAGACCCAGCGGCAATGGCCACAAGCCGCATCCATCTCAGACAAGGGTGAGTTAACGCTGACCGAGGGCGAAGTCTTAATAATGCCTTGGATGCTAAAGCGGGACAGACGTTTTAAAGCCCGGTCAGTTCCAACAAAATCATGGACAAACTTGTTGGCAGGATTAGCGAGTATATTTTCCGGTGTATCATACTGCACCAGCTGACCCGAATTCATGATGGCAATCTTGTCCGCAAGCCGGATGGCCTCATCCAGATCATGAGTTATCAGAACCACCGTCTTTTTTAGTTCCTGATGAATACGGAGAAATTGCGTCTGCAAGCGTTCACGGTTTAAGGGATCAACC
>CAZVVR010000215.1:0-2449 GCA_964630605.1 uncultured Mageeibacillus sp.
AAGTGGTCAAGATGTATTTTCACTCAAAGAAGAGCCCGATATGGGTAGAATTCTGACCATTCGAGACCGCTGGGATGGTACAGATATCAATCTGCTGCGCCAGCAAATAGTGGCACCTTTATCCTTGCTGGATGAATACTATCCTAAGGTTGGTCCACAAGCGGATATTACTATCTACTTCCAGTGTGAGGACATCGAACCAGCTCAAACATACCTGAGCTCTCGAATGAAAACAGTCTCCTTTTCCTATGTAGAGACTTATGATGAATATTATAAAGCCATGTCATATTTCGAGCCCATGACCAAAGGGCCTCCCTTCCTCATGTCAGTTATTTTCATGGCTGCTATATTAATTATCATACTTGCAATATTCTCACTGGAAGTTATAGAAGCAACGCGTGAAATCGGCGTGCGCAAGATGCTGGGACAGGGAACAGAGCATATTGTCTCACGATTATTGTACCGCTTAGTTTTTGCCGTATTACTAGTCTTTGTCATCTCTTCAGTTCTCACATTAGTGATCGTAGTGAAAAACTGGAATCGACTTACTCTGACATTTTTATCTCTGCTGGCATTGCTTTTCGTTGCTTTCATATTCATGTTACTGCTGGCCCTGCTTATAGCTCACATCTATGTAAAACGTATTAACCCTGTTGTCAGCGCTAAGCGTCAGACGTCTCTCAGCTTTTTCCTGAACTTTGGCCTGGTGATGAAGATAATTCTGGTGCTGCTCTTAGGCACGCAGCTTTTTGCTCTATTTCCCAATCTAGTCATGGTTTGGGGGGAACGGCAGGCTGAACGTATGTATGGTGAAAATCATCTTGAACTAAGAGTAAGCGATGAATGTCCGGAAGATCAGCGACTATACACCGAAAATAAGTTAATGCAGGCATTGCAGGAAGAGTCTGCTTCGCTTGAGTTTATTTATGGTGCATCGTCACCTATAGGTACTCAGATAGGCAGCCTTAATGAGGAGGGTGAGATTGTTCTGATCCCTCTTACTGAGGCGCAAGGTATGGCAACATATCAGGTGACATTAAAAAACGAAATATTTGCCCTTGATGGAGAGGAAGTTCGCTTCACTGAACCGCCTGCAAAGAGCACATTGTTAGTACCTGAAAATGCTGACATAGAATCATTAAAACTTAACCCATCTTTCCAAAGACACAAAGGATCTCCACAAATAGCAATCAGTTCCGGTCAGACCGTGTTGATGCCCGACGGTACATTCCTCAAAGATGCCATCTTGCTTATATTGTCCAGAGAGGACTCGATCAACAGGAGCGCGAATTTTTTAGATACAGTTGAGAACAAAGCGATTCTCACAGCAAAGATAGATGAACTGGGACTTGACTCAGGCTACTGGCAATTTGCTACTACACCATTAATCCAGCTAGGTGAGCATAGCAAGTACACTCTTTCACGCTATCTGTGGATGGCAGTTTTTCTCTTAGCGGCCTTCATCGTCCAGAGTGCGCATAATGCGGAAGTTTACACCAGTGATCGCGCTAAACTGCTGCATTTGCGCTATCTGCATGGTGTCCCCTTCCTCAGGCGTTATGGCGGACTCTGGCTGCGTGCGACTTTGCCCTATTTGGTCGCTCTGCTGATAGCCTTGCTGTTTCCCTCACTTGTTCATTCGCTGATGCTCATTGCTTATCAGGGGGTTTTTCTTGATTCAGACAAGATAGACGTGAGTGTACATATGTTTTTAATGATGTTCGCTACTTTACTGATCCTGGATTTATTACTTCATGCCGGAATAATCCGCCGCCTGCAGAAAAAGAGCGTCACAAGTCTCAAAGGAGAGCGATAATGAGAATAATTGAATGGGAAAACCTGAATAAATCTTTCGGAGAGACGAAGGTGCTGCTCGATATGTCAGGCGGCATAGAGGAAGGAGAGATAACTCTCCTCTCAGGTGTCTCCGGTTCAGGCAAGTCTACTCTGCTTAATATTCTGGGGCTGCTGGAACCGCATGATGATGGTGTTGTCAGCTGGTGGGGAGAAAAGAACGTCAAACCTTTCTCACGCAAAGCGGAAAAGCTCCTGGCTAACCGGATCGGATACCTCTTCCAGAACTTCGCTCTGATCGATCATCTGACTGTGGAGAAGAATCTCTCGATAGCTTTAGAGATGTCCTCAGGAAGTGAGTCTGAGAAAGATCAAGAGATGCGTGAGGCGCTGCAGGTAGTCGGTTTACCTGAAACGATGCTGGAGCAGTATGTATATCAGTGCTCCGGCGGAGAGCAGCAGAGGATTGCCATTGCCCGTCTTCTTTTAAAACCTTGTGATTTGATTCTCTGCGATGAGCCTACGGGCAGCCTTGATGAGGTTAACCGGGATATAGTGATCGAATTGCTGCTTGATCTAAACCGGGAAGGGAAGACAATAGTGATCGCCACACATGATCCATCACTGAAAGCTATTGCTGATCAGGTGATTCAGA
>CAZVVR010000216.1:0-2098 GCA_964630605.1 uncultured Mageeibacillus sp.
TATGCAGTCCCCGGAGCCGTTATCTTCTTCATGGATATCAGCCAGTGCGTGTTTTCGGTGAAAATTTATAAGTTTGCAACATAAATCTGTTCTCGCCGGATAAAGGGGTTGACGTTCAGAAGGTGTTACGGCAACCATCATTTGCATTATGTGAGATAATAAAATACCGGTTAAGGAAGGAGCACCAGATGGCGTCGATTAATAATACCGGCTTAGGTAGTGAATTCCGGAATAAGAAAGAACAAGCGGAACAAGATCCAAACATTTCTTTAACATACCGGCCCCCTTACCGCTTTCAGGAAATGCTTTCTTTTCTGGAGGGCAGGGCAATTCGGGGTGTTGAGTTAGTTGCAAATAATGAATACCTGCGCACCGTGCGTATCTTTGATTTGAACGGCTATCAGTTTCTCGGCTGGTTGCGTGTCGGCCATAATCGCGGGAAGAACGCTTTGACCGCCACAATTAGTGAGGATCTGCACCCTGTTTTACCGCAAATTATAGCTCGTCTGCGCCGGCTCTTTGATCTGGACACAGATCCCGGTCCCATTTATGAGACGCTTAGTTCAATGAATGAGATCTGTCCCGATGTCCCGGTTGAGGGGACCAGAGTTCCGGGCAGTTTTGATGCTTTTGAGATGACCGTCAGAGCTGTTTTAGGTCAGCAAATAACTGTTAAGGCAGCCAGCACTCTGGCAGGTCGGCTGGTTGCAACCTTTGGCTCTAAAGTAGAAACAGGTATTCCTGAATTAACCCGTAATTTTCCTTTAGCTGCTGATATCGTCCGGCTGGGAGAGGATGTAGAAAACCGGTTGGGTTCACTTGGTATTATCAGCACCCGCTCCAAAACGATTTATGAATTGGCAAAAGCTTTTGAGGATGGCAGCATTAATTTCACTTCGCCTGACGATGTGGAAGCTGAAATCGAGAAACTGATAAAGATACCTGGTATAGGTCCCTGGACCGCCAAGTATATAGCTATGCGGACTATGGAATATTCCGATGCTTTTCTGGAAACAGATGCAGGTATTAAAAAGGCACTCAGCTCTTATTCTCCGAAAGAAATGCTGAAGCTGGCAGAGGCCTGGCGTCCGTGGCGTAGCTATGCAACGGTGAATCTGTGGAACTCACTTTAGATAGGAAAAAAGAGGATTAAGTATGTATTATTCAACCGAATATCAGTCACCCCTGGGTACGTTCACGCTGGCAGCGGTTGGCGGAAGTCTTGTGGGCGTTTGGCTGGAGCAACAAAAGTACTATGGAGCTTCCATTCTGACAGCTGCTGTGAAAGATGATAAAATTCCCGTATTCGATCAGACTAAAAACTGGCTGGACAGATATTTTTCGGGGCAGAAACCCGTTATCGCTGAGCTGCCGTTAGCTCCTGTCGGCACAGATTTTCGCCGGGCAGTGTGGCAAATTCTTTGCGAAATTCCTTACGGACAACTCACGACCTATGGAGAAATTGCAAAGAAAATGGCAACTAAGCTGAACAGAGAAAGCATGTCCAGCCAGGCTGTGGGTGGAGCCGTGGGACATAATCCTATTTCGATTATAATTCCCTGCCACCGCGTCGTCGGGGCGGACGGCAGCCTTACCGGTTATGCCGGAGGAATTGACATTAAGATAAAACTCTTGAAATCAGAAGGTGTCGATGTGTCACCGCTGACAATGCCGAAAGCAAAATGAAGAGTCTGAAACTTTGATCTACTCAGCAGTCAGGAGACTCTTTAGCTCCTCAACCGAGAGAGCTTTTCCTCCTGAGTATACCAATTTCTCGTCTATCACCAATGCAGGAGTTATCATGACCCCATAGCGAACGATTTCAGCGAGTTTTCCCTCTTTTACTATTTTGGCATCTAGGTCTAATTCCTCAAGAGCTATTTCCAGATTGTCTTCCATTCTTCTGCACTTACTGCAAGCTGAGCCCAATATTTTTACTTCCATTTATCTGTCCTCCTAAGAGTCGCTAACTTTGGTTTGACGCGACTTAATTTCCAGGTACTTCCTAGCTGCCTTGCTTTTTTCCAAGTCCAGTTTTAAAACAGGGTAGTCAAATATTTTATCTAAAGCAAGACTATTGTCTAATCCTTCTTTATAA
>CAZVVR010000216.1:2108-2416 GCA_964630605.1 uncultured Mageeibacillus sp.
TTCAAACAATTTTTCATCGAGGTTTAATGAATAAAAAGTGTATTGTTCTCTTCTTTCATCTTTTACCAAACCCATATCTCTGAGCCGGGCCAGATGCTTGGAAATATTTGGTTGTGAAATTCCGGTTATGCCGGTCAGCTGGCAAACACAGAAATCATTGTGATATAAAAGCACCATTATCCGCAATCTGGTTTCATCAGATAGTAATTTAAAGAAATTTATCAGTTTGTCCATGTTTTACCCTTTCCCGGAAACTGATTATCTCAGTTTCATCTTTTGGCCAACGACTTTCTCCCAGGCAGCAAAGA
>CAZVVR010000217.1:0-2410 GCA_964630605.1 uncultured Mageeibacillus sp.
GTGATAAAAAAGCATTAATCTCATATATTTAATCTGATTATAGCCAGCAATGACTGTCACCATGCACAATAATTTATTATTAATTTATGCAATAAATTGAGTTTTCGTAATGCATATTTTTTTAAATTATACAAGAAAGAAAATGCACATACTGTTTAAAAATATTGTTGAAATATGTATATGATGACCATAAAATAAAGATTAAAATGTCTAAAATCAGATGATATCATCTGAAAGTTTTATACATATCATATAAGGGCTTGTTGACAATAATTGAACGGTCAATCTATAATCTCAATCAGTTTAATAAATATTTACAGAATAAAAATGGACAGCTGCGCTATATAAGTACTCTGGTTGCTGAAGGGTATCACGTTTGCGCAGGCTATCCATAAAAAGAGAAAGGTTGAATGTACCATGGCAGAAGATATTTTATTAAAAATCAGAGAAGCTGTTTACGAAGGCGAGGATGAAGAAGCAGTAGAACTAGCTAAGCAAGCTTTGGAAGCTGGCATTGATCCCACGGATATTATTGAAAAGGGTGGTGTGGCAGCACTGGACCAGCTGGGAGAGGAATTCGATAATCTGGAAGTTTTCTTACCGGAAGTTATGCTTGGCGGAGACGCTATGAAAGCTGTTATCAATACTGTTACTCCCCAAATGGAAGTTGGCAAGAGCGCCTTTAAAGGCAAGGTAATAATTGGAACCGCAAAAGGCGACTTGCATGACATAGGCAAGAGTTTGGTTGGCACACAGCTTGCAACCCACGGCTATGACGTTGTTGACCTTGGTGTTGATATTTCTACAAATAAATTCCTTGAAATAGCCAGAGCTGAAAAAGCTGACATCATCGCCATATCATCGTTGCTGACTACATCTCAATATTACATGGAAGAACTGATCAAAAGGCTTGACAGTGAAGGTAAGAGAGATGAATTTTATGTAGTAATTGGCGGAGGCCCGATTTCTGCCGAATATGCAGAAAAAATTGGTGCCGACGGCTTTTCCAGATCGGCTCAGCTGGCAGTTCAGATGGTAGACGCTATCTCAGAATCAGACAAAAAACCCGGTGAAGACCTAGTAGTTAGAGTATAAGAGTCACATCGAATAATTTGCATATCGTAATAAGAGTTTTAAATATCAAACATAAGGAGTAAACAAAATTATGACCGCTATAAATAATAAGCACACAAAAATATTAAATTCACTTGACAAAGCCCGTACAGCACCACGTGTCCTTGAATCAGATTGGGACAGAAAGATCCTTCCCGGCACATTAAAAAGCATCGCTAAAAAATACGACTTGCTTAAAACGTTTGACGCTGATAATCCGGTAAATACAGATCCTGAACTAGCCGATGCTTTCTTTAAGGCCGGCTGGGAAGCTGCTTTGGAACTGGGATTTTATTGCCATGATACTGAGTCCATTATCAAAGTAGATGAAGATGAACTGAAGCGTGAACTCAAAAAGGCACCTAGTCAGTTTACTCTCGGAAAAGGTGATGAAGAAAGAACAGTCAGAAGTCGTAAACCTTCAGATGGTGTTGCACCTATCTATACCGCTCCTCTTTCCATTCAGATGGACGAAGAGCTCTATGTACCCTTGGTTCAGGGTATCGTAAGCAGTCCCCTGATCGACTTTCAGGAAGGACCTTCGCTGGATACCGTAATGGGCAGACCTCTATTGGCTGACACTCCTTACGAAACATTTGCCGGTATCTATGAAGCGCATTTACGCAAGCACGGTCAGTGGCTGGCCGGCAGACCCGGAATGGGTAATGCACTGGTTTCAAGCAGCAGTACGCACTTTGGCTTCCTGTCTTCATTTAACTTGTTTGATATGCCTCAAATTGCACTTTGCCTGAATCCTGCTTTTATGAAAATAAACTACACAACCTTCCATAAGTGTTTTGTAGCGAACGAGCAAGGTGGCTATATCCGCAGTGAATCTCCGACAATGATCGGCGGATACACAGGTGGAACCGAAACCACGGCTATTGCCTCAATCGCAACTGACCTGCTGCAATATCCGATTTGCGGAGCATATCTGCCCGGATCGCCCACTTATGATCTGCGTTACGGTGGCAACTGTGGTACACATGGCGTTTGGACACAGACCATGGCAACACAAGCTTTCACACGTAATATTGACATCCCTTTGATGAAGACCATCAATCAGGTCGCTGGACCGAATACCAAGATGTTCTTCCTCGAGTCTATAGTGGGACTGGGAGCTAACTCAGCTTCAGGTCAGGCCTTTACTATTGCTCCTCGCTCAGCCGGCGGATCCAGCAAAAACCACCTGACACCAATCGAGTGCTGGTATGGCGCTTCCGTTTTTAAAGGTGCTGCAGGCGTTAGCCTTTCTGATATGAATGATATTTGTAAAGAGCTCATTCCTCAATATGAA
>CAZVVR010000218.1:0-2350 GCA_964630605.1 uncultured Mageeibacillus sp.
CCAGCCCCCACCTGAGTGCTGGGATCTTTACTGCGTTTAGCAGATAGCAGTGCTCTACCCATAAAATATTCGTCCCAGGATAAGTAGTCTTGTCTTTTCATATTGCTCCTTAGTTCTCTTCCTGATTAAAGTCTGTGCCTTGATCAGTTTCATCTGACATAATTGAATCGCTATCCTGATCAGAACTGTTCGATTCCCGACCCTGTTCAGAGTATGTCCGTTTATAATATTGTTCCATCTTATCAGAAAATTTGTCATTTTCTTCCCTTAGGCGTTGATCAGCCGCCTTTTCCAATACATCATCAAAAATAACTTCTTGCTTATTCCCAGTTTTGGCAGGCATCTGATAATCTGGTTCATCTTCCGATCTGGTTTTAGAAAAGTCCGGACGAGCTTCGGCATCGTCTGCGGAAAGAAAATTATCAGAAGCAACAAATTCGCCCAACGCAGCCTGTTTTTTTCTTTTCTTAAACAGCGCACTTATTACAATTGCAAGAATAAGAATTCCTAAAGAAACACCAGATATCAAAATGCCTTCTTTAATTCCTTCCGGACGAAAACGCATAGTAATTCTATGTTCGCCGGCAGTAACAGGAACAGCCATCAAAGAACCGTCAATTTGCCGCACATTATTTTGAATTTCACCATCAATCCAGACCGTCCATCCGGGATCGTAAGGTATTGATAAGAATAATGCTCCATCTTCGGGGCTTTCAAAATGACCGCTAAAGCGGTTGTTTTGGAAACTAGCCAGCTTTAATCCACCTCGGTTGCCTTGCAAACAAAATTGGCTTAACTCTTCTTTATCCAGCCGTGCCATTAGCAAATCTATGTCTCCGCTGGCGGCAGCAGAAGCACTGAAGGTTAATTCCAAATTAACCTCACCCTCGCTGAGCAAGCCGATTTCAGTCATACCATTTGTGTTTAATCTGATGGGACGTCCAGCCTGATCACGCAAAATCGCATCATCCAGATCATGTTTTTTGTTATCTAAATAAAGATAATGAGTGCCTTCCTCATCAATATCGGCATGCAAATGCAGCGTATAACTTTCTTCTGCATAAGTTTTATAAAATTTGAAACCAGGGCCACTGCTTGTAAGTTCAGCCTCAGGTGGTGCATCAAGATTTGTAACTTTAAGTTCAGTGAAAATACTGCCGATTTCAGGATTTATGTGTTTGGCTAATCGGTTCTGATTCTGGAATACCCGACCGGCAGTCGTATTATAGGTTAAAACGCTGCTATTGGCAGCAAAGCCTAAGGGTAAAGCATAGGGATTTTGATAAACCTGGACTTCCCCGTTGTCCAGAACTTGTTCACGCAATGCTTCAGTATGGTTTAAGGGATCTCTGGCCAGTAAAAATTCGATAGCGAAAAGTGAATCTAAAAACAAGGTGGATCCTGTGTACTTGTAACTATTGATACCGTTACTGTAATATCCCATGTTTTTAAAAAATCTCACAGGTGCTTCTGCCGAGGTAGAGGCGAACATACTGAGCCCTTTATATCCATAAAGAGCAGGATCGTTCGAGCTTTTCTGTTTGTTGAGTTCCACACGATAAAAAAGGCCTTCCTGATAGTTATTTTCTATATCAGTCAAGGCAGCTCTTATTGCAGCTGGTTTGTTACCTGCGGCGTAGCCATCTCGCAAGCCGAAATATTCATTTGTATCTACAAAATATACGCTAACGATTGAATGCGTTAATAATTCCACAAGCATAATCAAAATCAAGGCAACCGAGATAAAGGACCGTCGAGACACACCATTATTTTTACTAAGTTTAGTTGCCCTGTCCTTTTTCGAATGCCCAAAAGCTGCAAATACCAAGGCATACAGCAGAAGGAATAAAATGGTAACCCACTGTGTTGCCGCACTGGTCGCCAGATCTTCCAACAATAAAGCGCTCACAGGAACAACAAGAATAAGAGGAATAACGAGCAGTACAAAATCTTTTGCTTTTAAACTGCGTAAAGTTCGCAATGCAGCATAAGCCATCGTTAAAACAAGGAATATATAAACAAAAGAGTTTCGATACGGCAGCTGATTAGGAAAATGCATCCCATGCCAGAAAAAATTTAATATATTAAGATCAAATGAAAGCAAGAGAAAAAGCAAAAGAAACGCATACATTAATTTTTCACGCAAACGAATTCTTTCTGACATAAAAAATACAGGTATGAGAAGTAATATGCTTATGCCGGAATAGAGATTAGGAAAACCACTGCGAATAGTTGGTTGCAACAGTATAAAATGCTGGGCCACATAGGCAAGCGGATTGGCAGTGAACTCTACACTCTTGGGCCAGGCATCCCCACTGGCACTGGTAAATTGTAAAGACTTGATAGCCGG
>CAZVVR010000219.1:0-2344 GCA_964630605.1 uncultured Mageeibacillus sp.
CCCGAACTTTTATATGTATACGCCGATAACCGACAAAAGCATAAATCAGCATTGCGGCCATACCAAGAATCCAAATTATGGATGCAACAGAGGTGATTGTTTGTAGCGGATTAATACTGTTTGTGGGATCTGGAGTAAAAACTTGTGTAATTACAGGATTGACCACATTATTGAATGAAGATATGCCGCTATGTATTTCCGGTTCAACTGAATACAATATTTCCTGCGGCACGGTTTCAGCACTCGGTATCAGGCTCAAAACACTTTCAAAAGAAAAAGGGCAAAGCAGGCGAATACCGACCATTGCCCACATAAGACATCTAAGATACTTGGGTCCGTTTTTAAATAAGGCACGTAACAAAATTACAGCCAAAATCAGCCAGCTTGCCGTTATGCTCATATTCAGAAGTTTTAAGAATAAAGTTTCCATAATTATTTTTCTTCATGCTCTGCTACAATTTTGCGCAAGTGAGCTACTTCCTCTGGCGATAGTTTGTTTCTGGCTGTGAAAGCCGCAAGAAATGCCGGGAGAGATCCCTCGAAAGTATCTTCTACAAATTGTTCACTTTGCAAAGAATAAAACTCATCTCTCGAAATTAAAGAGCTGACAGTACCTTTTTTATTTTTAAAAATCCCTTTATCACATAGGCGTTTCAAAACGGTATATGAGGTTGACTTTTTCCACTTCAATAATTCCCTGCTGTGTTTTGCAAGGTCGGCAGAAGAAATAGGCTCATGTTCCCAAATAATATCTGCAAACTTAGATTCAATCTCACCCATTTGTATTCTACGCATGGCACTTATTACCTCATCATTCTACGAAATGTAGTATAAAATATTCTACACTGTGTAAAACTTGGTGTCAATAGAAATTTCGAGTTAATAGCTTTGTGAGAATTGCAAGTTAAACTGAAACAGCTTGTTCGATAGCAAGATCACGATCAAGCTGAGTTAAAAACACCTGTTCGTTGGACTGGTTTAATTGGGCAAATTGTCATGATGCTACCGTTCGAACTCTTCCTGTAAGCACGGAAACAATATTATGTATATATAATTAGAAAGCTTAGACTCATGACTGAAGATAAAATCTGCTGTAAAACGCAGAGCTACAGCAAGAATTATTAGAGCCAACACTTCCCGTACACCCGGTGTTCTGAACACCATTATATAAAAGTAACCGAGATTCGCAATTATTAAAGTTACTATCATTATTATCTTTTTCTTAGTTATCTTTACCATTATCTTTCCTCGATAAAGCCCTTATAGATGGTGTAATTTAAAAAACGGGTCATGCTCACTCTTAACTACTATTGTACGAAAATTCTTTTAAAAAGAAAAACAAATATCCCTGAGCCAATCTGACGCTTCTCTGGTCTATTTTGCACCCTATATCGTGTAAAATGAATATCCTGCAAAGCCTGAAATTACAGGCAAAGAGAAAGGACTACAAAGACAAATGAATTGCCAGTTGCATCAATAACATTGACAGAGCGATTACCCTACAGAATAAAATATTTTCCAAGCTCACTGATTGTGTAGCTTGGAACTACCATTATCCATACTACTGGATGGATTATAAAGAAAGCTGATCCCTCCAGAAAAAACTGATAATCCAGTCTTAAGTTAAGGTTGCACCGTTTTGTTGTAAACCGAGATGCAAAACTGAACACATATTTTCAAGAGCGAGGAAAAAATAATGATATCTTGGAATAATTTATTACCTTCCATCTATGGAGAATCAGAAGACGATAATTACAAAAGACTTGATTTTCTTAACTGGTTGGGCTTGTCACCTTCGACTCTCCCTGCATCTTTAGGAAAAGAGATAAAACTAATTGATAATTACAGGTCTAAATCCAGTAAGGCCATCTGCAAATTATATCCAATAGACATTGAGTGCATTGTTGGTACGAGCCACAGCGCATACGGAAATAAGAGCATTGTTCAGATTTTCCGTAGCTTGAAAAGAGCCCCATATTACTGTCCTAAGATTGTTAATGAATCTACTTTTTTATGGGAAAGCATTGGTAAAGATCAGCTGGAACTTGATATTGCTCCTGTGAAAGCATTCGAGACTGCTACCCTACCCGGGTGTTTTAGTCTTACTAACGGAAATCATCGTGTGATAATAACAATGCTCATCTATTACACTCGTCCTGATTTGCTTCCTGACTGGTTCGATGGACAAGTGTATGTAGACATTCGATAGAGTATATTTCACTTGTGCCGTTTCATGCTGAAGGTTCATTCATCGATATCTGGCAGGAATTGTGTAAGCGTCAAATAATAGCAGCTTGACAACGAACCCCGGAATTATCCGGGGTTTTAAGTTAGTTCTTTGTTT
>CAZVVR010000220.1:0-2338 GCA_964630605.1 uncultured Mageeibacillus sp.
GTATCCCGGTAGACCTTATAAACATCCTGCAGGACCAGTTCATTGCCGTTTTCTTCAGCGAAAAAACCCCAATCATCTGTCTTTTCCACTGAATCACCATGGCCTAAATGATCATGACCAACAACCTGGATTCCTGCTTTCGCCATGGACTGTCCAAAGCGATCATAGCGCTCTATGAATTCAATCATTCCGTGTGCTATTTGCAGTATTGCCCAAGGTTTTTCATCGGGCGACCAGCTAATAACATTAAGTTTTGTTTTCTGATCACTGGAAAGGATTTGTTTTACTTTTCTCTTCATTATTTTGTCCTCATATTTTCAGCAACTTTTTTCAAAATTTCTACAGCACTCTGCCGATCTTCTATTTGCATCAAACGGTCACGATACACTGCAGCATTGCGAACACCACGAACATAATGGGCAAATTGTGAGCGCATCTCTTTGCAGCCCTGCTCTTCTCCCAGCAGTTTTATCATGCCATCAAGATGATTTATAACTGCAGCCAGCCAGCGATCACTACTAACTTCCCGCGGCTTTCCTTCCTGTTTCATGCCTGCCCGGATTTGTTCAAAGACAAATGGATTTCCCATGGCCGCACGACCGATCTGATAGGCATCAAGCTTCACTGTTTCCTGCAGCTGACGGATATCATCTGCAGTTTTGATATCACCATTGCCACAAAGAGGCAGGCTGCATTGAGCACGCACTTCCGAAAAAACCTGCCAATCGGCTTTTCCGCCATAAAACTGATTGCGACTGCGTGCATGAACTGTGATACCGGCAACACCTACATTTTCCAGGCGCTTTGCCAAAAGAGGTGCGCTGATTTCGTGTTCATCCCAGCCACTGCGCATTTTTACAGTTACGAATTTATTAAACTCAGCAGCGGCCTCTACAGCAGCAGCCGCAATGGCGGTAGCCAGATCAGGCTTATTCATCAAAGCAGCTCCGGCCCCGGTTCCACAAACTTTCTTGACCGGACAACCCATATTGATATCGATCCAATTGGTCTGACCGTAGACAGGATGCTGCAGCACTGTTTTTATAGCTGTAGAAAAATCTTGCGGGTCGTGGCCGAACAGCTGTATGGCGTAAAGTCGTTCTCTGGGATCAGCCTGAAGAAAACGCGAAACTTTTTCCATGTGTGGATTATATACAATCCCGCGCGCGCTAACCAGTTCGCTTATAGTGAATGAAGCAGACAGCTCACTCACCAGGCCACGAAAGGCCGGTGTACTGGTGCCGGCCATCGGTGCCAGCCCCAATATCAGTCCTTGTTCTGCGCTGAACATGGCTAAAAAATTTTCGCGCTTCTTGCTCATCCTAACCTCTGAAAATGGATTATTTATTAAAAATTTAAATCAGCAAATCTAATAAGTCACCGTAATTATTAATGACATCTATTTGTGTCCGCAGTTCTGCTGTAAGTTCAGCCGCTTCACGCCGGTAAAAACAAGCATGGCCACTGTCATACCACACCGGGTGCATTCCCACAGCCAGTGCTCCTCCGAGATCACAGTGAATATCATCTCCCACATACCAGCATTCTTCTGGCTTTAAGCCGCTTTTGTGCAAGGCACTGAGGAAAATCCATTTTTCCGGTTTACGCAGTATGGTTTCGCTGGAAGTGACAATAAATTCAAAATTATGATCCAAATGATTATCAATGCGAGCTTGCATTGATTCGCTGCTGAAAGAAATGTTTGAAATTACTCCGGTGCGGATATTCTTTTTTTCCAGCTGGTCCAATGTTTCTTGCAAACCCGGCATTGCTTCAGCCGGACAGGCGGAAAACCAATATAGTTTTTCACATTCAAGCATGGGCAAATCACAAGAAAGCTCAAACATCTCCAAAATAAAATTGAGAGTGTCCGCAAAAGAGACTTCAACTGAATTGGCAAAGGTGAGCGAACGGATGTCTTCGTGCAGTTCCTCGGAAAACTTTACTATTTTTTCGATATCTATATTTTCTTTTGGATGCAGGTGGGGTGCCAAGGCTTCAAAAGCTATACGGCTGTCAAAGCTTTCTTCATGTATCAGGGTTTGTCCGTAATCAAAGAAAATCATACGTGGATTAGTTGTCGTCATAAATACACCTTTCTGTTTCTAAATGTTTATTCACAAGCATTAAGTATCAGATAAAAACAATCCTATTACTGGACTTATCTTACAAATTAACATGTTCAGGTAATAATTGCTCTATATTTCATAATATTTCGTGCTTTCTGCTTTATTACCAAGGCTGTAAAAAGGCTGATAGTGTATGATAAAATACATAAGTTCAAGAATTAATAGTGGCAGAGTCCCTAATGGACGAAAGAGTGGATAGTTAAATGAAA
>CAZVVR010000221.1:0-2312 GCA_964630605.1 uncultured Mageeibacillus sp.
TCATTGATACAAATCATACTAGCACACCGGTGCAGGTGAGCACGGCCGACGGATATGGTAAAATAGCTTCACGAGTAATGAAGTTCATATCAGTGTCTCAGCACCTGTTTGAACCATTATAAATCTTAGCAGTTGTGACTGCATGAGGAAAAGTATAAACAAAAAATGAACTCTGATAAAGATAAATTTCCACACGAATCTCAGCCGGGACAAGAAAATTCTTCCGATAATATTATGCGGCGTCCAAATTCCGGACCTGAATCGAAGTTGCCATTAAATCCTGAAGCGCGGAATTATTCGCAAGAAAACAGAGAATTAGATCCAAATTCTCTTACACGTATTGCCAGGCGTTCTTATTCACAGCCCCGACCTGTTACCGGACGACCTGCCCGTAAACAGCAGGGTTATTTGAAAACAACCAATCAGGCAGAAGCAAGCCCTCGTTATAGAAAAGCCAAACGGGAATGGCGCAAGCGTGTCAGAGGTTATCCCACAAAAAGTCAAATTTTCCAGTCAGTTCCGGAAGTGATCTGGTCCGCAGCCAAAAAAGGTTTCAAGATAGTTTTGGTTTTGTTCCTGATTTTGGCAATATTTGTAGCGGGAGTAGGCAGCGGAATGCTTTCAGGTTATATCTCGACTACGACACCACTGAAAATTATCGATCTGAGATCTTCAGATGGTGCTACCTTAATCTATGACGGCAAAGGCCAGCTGGTGAAAGAGCTCACCGGAGCACAGGATGTAAATCGTGCTTATGTATCCATAACCAGGATGAAGAGTACCTACATCGATGATGCTTTTATTGCCATCGAAGATGAGCGTTTTCCGGATCATAACGGCATTGACCCCAAGCGAATAGCCAATGCCGTGGCCGGTATTTTCTTAAATGCCGGAAATCCGACACACGGAGCGTCGACAATTACCCAGCAAGTTGTCAAAATGATGTCCGGGGCAGATGAAAGATCCGCACAGCGAAAGGTTCAGGAATGGGAACGGGCTTTGGAACTGGAACGCCGTTTGTCCAAAGACGAAATTTTGGAGCTGTTTCTTAATATGGTTCCCATGTCGAACAATCTGACCGGTGTGCAGTCAGCCGCCAAAACTTATTTCGGCAAAGATGTATCAGAACTTGATCTGGCTGAGTGTGCGTTTTTGGCTGGAATTCCAAATTTGCCTTCTGTTTATAATCCGGCAACAGAGTACGGCCGCCGTAATGGCATGCGCCGTATGCGTATCATTCTCGGTAAAATGTACGAACTTAATATGATTGACAAGGATGAATATCATGATGCCCTGAACCGTGAGCTAATTTTTCTGGTTGAAGAAAGAGAAGAAGGCGAAGGGGTCACATCTTATTTTATTGATGCAGTAGTTGAGCAGGTTATTGAACAGCTCATGCTGCAGCGCGGATATTCCTATAACCTGGCGCGAACAGCAGTCTTTCAGCATGGGCTGACTATCGAAACAACTATGGATCAGGAAGTACAGCGAAAAGCGGAGGCAAGTTTCCGAAAGCAGGAACTTTTTGCTACAAATCCCGCTGCTTTACCGGATATTCCCGAACCCCCTCAGGCCGCAATTACAATTGTGTCCAACGAACCTGCTACCAGAGGTGAAATTGTTGCCATGGTTGGCGGTTTCGGCGAAAAGAAACGTAGTTTTATATTCAATCGTGCGACCCAGGCATATCGTCAACCCGGATCATCAATCAAACCAATACTGGTGTATGCACCTGCGGTCGAAACCGGGATGATTACTGCCGCTTCCATTTTTAATGATGAGCCGAAATTTTTAGATCCGCAAAATCCCGATGAAGAATGGCCGGTCAATGTGACACGTCAGCATTATGGGCTGGTAACTGCGCGCCAGTCGCTACAACAGTCTTATAATACGATTGCAGTTGAAATCTACACACAAGTAATTAATCCGTCCACCGGCTTATCTTACTTGCGTCGCCTGGGCATTGACAGAACCAATGAACCGCAGCCCGCAGGGGCTTTGGGTGCTTTTGGACAAGGTACTACCACTACAGAGATGGCAGGGGCTTTTGCCACCTTAGCCAATGAAGGATTATATACAAAACCTATACTGTACAGGCGTGTATTAGATGCTGACGGGAACGTTTTGTTAGAAAACAAACCAAAATATGATCAGGTCTTTTCAGCAGGAACGGCAACGGTGATGACTTCTATTCTTGAAGGCACAGTAATGGATACCAGCTGGATCACACCTTATGCTTCGCTGCCTAACCAGACAGCAGCAGGCAAGACCGGTACAACCAGTGATCAGATAGACATTTGGTTTTGCGGCTA
>CAZVVR010000222.1:0-2281 GCA_964630605.1 uncultured Mageeibacillus sp.
ATCTGCTTATCTTGATGCTTGTATTCAAGCATTCCTTCTTTTTCTAATAATGCCACATAAGCTTCCAAAGCGTCTTCAAAACACTTCATCGGGGGATTGACGACTCCGGCGCCAACCTGACCGATACCGGCATCCTTATGAGCAATACCTGTGTTTATGACCGGCAGAATTTGAGTGTCGACAACTTTGCGTATATCTATTCCGGTTGGAGAACCGCGGAAGTTCATGGGCGGCAACTTGTAGCTGCTGCTTTCTTCCAGGGTAATCTCATACATCTGCGTGGTATAGTTAATGGCATCTTGCGGTGTGCCACCAACAAACTGGACTATAGCCGGCGCTGTCGCCATGGCAAAGCCGCCAATGCCCAGGGTCTCAGTGATACAAGAGTCACCTATGTCAGGATTGGCATCGTCCATGCTATAACCCGGGAAGTAGAGACCATCAATGATTTCTGCCGGAGCTGTAAACCACTGGTCACCTAAAGCAGCAACCCGGATACCAAACTCTGTGCCATTTCTGGCCATTGTATAAACTACGGTCGAATACTTCACTTTCCCGACAGGATCCATAGATGCTTTAGCAGCAGGCATGGAAAGATTCAGGGTAAAGTGATCATTAGAATTGAGGAAATCAAGAACTTTAATCTGATCTTCCTTTGATGCCTGGGTCTGAAGAATGCTGGATGCAAACTCACGTATAAACAGCGAGGTTGTAGCCTTGTTGCGGTTATGCCCTTCATCACCCATTTGAACTGATTGGGCCAGCAAGTTTTTAATATCCATGGGACCCTGGATTTCGAGCGCTTGCTTCATAATCGGATAAAGTGTTTTCTCCATCCAATTCAAATGTTCGATTACTGAAGAATCATAAGCTCCGAAACGCAGCACTTTGCCCAAACCTTCATTCATAGTGCAATAAGCAAAATTGCCTTCCGCTTTGTTTTCAATAATGAAAACCGGCATTGAGGCTGTGACAACACCTGCCATTGGTCCAACAGCCTGGTGATGGTGGCAGGGGGCAAATTCAATTTCGCCGGAAGCTGCTAATCTTTCTGCTTTTTCCGGTGTTTCGGCTAATTTTTCATAAATCAGACCACCGATAACAGCTCCCCGCAGTGGACCTGACATCTTTTCCCACGTAATAGGGGGACCTGCGTGCAGCACGAGTTTGTCGTGCATGCCGGGTAAAGTGTCTCTGGCAATACCCATGCCAACCAATGTTGGCTGTGCCTTTTGGATAAGCTCCAAAGCCTTTTTATTGGCTTCTTCTATAAATTGCATTACTTACCTTCTTTCTTTTATTTCCCAAATATGGGACGGTTTTTATTTTGATCCTTTTAATCTGCCCAACAGTGATGACATTTTTTTATCGCCGCCTGCAGATGGTTTCCATTGGACATGTATTGCGGGAATATCCTGTTTCTTTAAATCATCATAAAATGATTCTAAACCCATATTTATGACTCTTAATTCTTTATTAAATAAATCATTAACTGACATAGGTTGCTCCCTTCTATAAACCAGCAGCTTTCATGATACGGTCTGTCAAACGAACAGCTTGTGCGTTGGATGGCATCACGATAAAACCTGCATCTTCAAGTTTTTTTATTGATTTAAACAAATCCTGCGGATCCTGATCAGTTCCGGTTACCGAAGCCACAAGCACGAAGTCTTTTCCGGCAGTTGTCAATCTCTCACGTGCCAGCTCAACAGACTCCACCACTGCACCGGCAGGATCTGCGTATGAACCATAACCGAGAACAACATCCACTAAAACAATAGCTGTTGATTCATCTACAGTTGATTCAAAATATTCCGAACGGGTCATGGGATCAATCATTGGATGCGGGCGGCCACGTGTAAACTGGTCTTCTCCCAAATCCAGGCAGATATGGCCCTGATTATTCTCCAAAAGCTCAATATCTTTGTCCGGAGAAAGCGGAATGTTAGAGTAAATATCATGGTTTTCTCCCATATATTTAATGGCCTCATCAGTCAGAGTACCTCCCGTGTAAAGACCTCTCAGATATTTTTGATCCGGCTTGAGTTTAGCTACCGATTTTTCTATTATCTGATTTATTTCATCTTCACCGGCATCAAAGCCGTCGAAATCTACCACCTCTTCGCCTTTTACAAGAGCTACGGCTTTTCTGGCGGCATCTTCCAGGCTGAGGCAAGGGTAAGCTCCCGCTTTACTGATTGCTTCTGCATTCCCGCCAATAAAATCAATAACAACAGGCTTGCCGGATTCTTTAACCAATTGGTATATTTTTTGTTCCACA
>CAZVVR010000223.1:0-2278 GCA_964630605.1 uncultured Mageeibacillus sp.
GCTGGAGAAGCAGCTTGATGATTTTGGAATCATGAATGAGGATGCATACACCTGTGCCTGTTATCTGCCTGAAGTAGGTAATATCCCCCAGCGCGGAGATATCCTTTCCTGGGCGGAATCTTCAGCTGTCGTTTACGCGAACAGTGTTTTGGGTGCGCGCTGTAACCGCAACTCAGGCATTATTGAATTAATGGGTTCTATTGCTGGTTTCGTGCCGGAGTTCGGTTTTTTGACGGACGATGGTCGTAAGGCCGACTGGACTGTTGAAGTACGTACAAGCAAGTTACCCGAAGCGCAGGTCTTCGGCTCGGCAGTAGGCATGAAGGTGCTGGAAGAGGTTCCCTATATTAAAGGCTTAGACAAATGGCTTGGCACAAAACTGAATGAAGATGTTTGCGCATATCTTAAAGATTTTGGTGCAGCTACGGCCTCCAACGGCTCTGTTGGACTTTATCATGTAGAGAATCTGACGCCTGAGGCAGTTGATTACGGCGAGGATCTTATTCGGGATAGTGCTAAAATTTATGTTATAGATGACGCTGAGTTGGATAGAGTTAAAAACAGCTATCCTGTTGTATGGAAAAAACCTGATTCAAAACCTAAACTCTGCTTTGTTGGTTGTCCACATCTATCTAAGCAACAATTAATCGACTGGACTATCAGGGTAGAGGAAGGTCTTAAGGCATCCGGAAACAAGAAAGTTAAGATTCCTACAGTGTTCACCACTGCACCTGCAGTGATTGAAGAATTTAAGAAAAGCAAGTATGCTCCAAGACTTGAGGCCACCGGAGTGATCCTTAGCTATATCTGTCCGCTTATGTACATGAATAATCCTTTGTGCAAAAAAATGCCTGTCATAACTTCATCTAACAAACTGCGGACATACACCAGCGCACGTTTTAATACAGACGCTGAAATTTTGGAAATCATCACGAAGGGAGCGAACTGATATGTCAAAAACATTTAAAGGACGAGTAATTACTCCAGGTACAGTAAAGGCAGAAGCATTGGTTTCGCGAACAGGTGTAAACACCTTGGCCAGTTACCAGTCAGCCTTAATGTTTGGAGATAAAGAAGTCAAGTGTGGTGATCAAAATAATAAAGATCTTTACAAAAAGCCAATGCTGAATAAAGCTCTGTGTCTGCCGGAAACTATAGGGTCCACCACGGGCGGTATGGTAATCTATTGCGCAGTTGCCTTAGGAAAACAACCGGCTTGTATGCTTTTCTCTAAAGAAATCGACTCGCTGGCAGCGTCAGGTACTATTCTCGCATCTGTCTGGACAGATGTTGAAATGCCTGTGATAGATAGTTTAGGGGAAGATTTCCTTAATTATGTTCAGGACGGTATGACTATTACAGTAAGCTCGGACGGCAGCGTAATAGTGGAATAGAGAGGAAACAAAAGTATGAAACAGAAATACGAAGTATTATTCACTCCGTGGAAAATCAGAGATCTGGAAATTAAAAATAGAATAGTCATGTGTTCCATGGGCGGAACATCAATTTTCGGCTGGATGGAGCCCAGTCACTTTAAACAGGAATCGGCAGATTTTCTCATGGAGCGCGCAAAAAATAATGTTGGCCTTATTTTGCCCGGTATTGCGCCTCTGCGCAATATTTTTGGTGGTCAATGGCTTTATAAGGGCGACAGAAAGTTTGCTAAATTAAAAGAGTATATGAAAGAGTTTCATAAAACCGGTGCCAAGATGTTTGTTCAGGTTACTGCCGGCATGGGCCGCTCGATGGCAATTAATGATCTCATGGTCAAGTTGATCGAAAATAAATTTCTAGGCACTCTTGCCAAACCGCTTTTCAATATGGAGTATATCTGCGCCAGTGCTTCAGCAACCCCTAACCGTTGGTGGGAAGAGGTGAATTCAAGACCATTAACTATTGAAGAGATTGATGAGATTATCTATGCATATGGCAAAACTGCGCAAAAATTGATGGAAGCCGGAGTTGATGGTATTGAAGTGCATGCTGTCCATGAAGGTTATTTGCTGGATCAGTTCACCTTGAAATATACTAACCTGCGCGACGATGAATACGGTGGTTCATTTGAGAACAGATATCGTCTTGCTGCAGAGATTGTGAAGGAAATCAAAAAGGTCTGTGGCGAAGATTATCCGGTATCTCTGCGCTACTCTGTCGTATCTAAGACGAAAGGCTTCGGCCAGGGCGCGGTGCCGGGTGAGGACGACTACATCGAAGTTGGCCGTGATATGGAAGAATCTGAAAAAGCCGCTAAGTTTCTGCAAGATGCAGGCTACGATAT
>CAZVVR010000224.1:0-2251 GCA_964630605.1 uncultured Mageeibacillus sp.
AGGCTTTGAAAGCCAGATCCGACCAACTGATTATTGTTGAAGGCTATATGGATGTGATAGCTTTGAGCAAAGCTGGTTTCGAGAATGTAGTTGCTCCCCTGGGTACAGCTTTAACATTACAGCAAGCCCGCCTGGTTCAGCGGCACAGTAAAGAAGCCTTGCTGCTGTTTGATTCTGATACAGCAGGAGAAAATGCAGCCATGCGTACTTTTGAAATCTTCTCTGACATTGGCATGAAAGCATCATTTGTTCTTTTACCCGAAAGTCAGGATCCTGATGAATTCATCAGGGACAAAGGCCCTGAACGCATGGCCTCTCTGCTTGATAATTCATATGACCGTAGTAGTTATCTACTGGCTTTAGCCGAAAGAAATGCGAGCGATCCCGAAAGTAGATCTCTGCGTCTGCTGGAATATCAGGATGCAGCACTGGACATATTGGCCCGGGAAGAAAATGGTGTCCTGGCTGAACTTTATGCTGATCAGGTGGCGCGCAAACTGGGAACCAACACCGAGCGAATTGTACAGGAAATAGACAGGCGGCGTGGTCGGCAGCAAAACAATAAGAAAACACCAAAATTTATGTCCGCGACCACCGGTCCCACTGTGCCAAATTCGGTCAGACAGCCGCAGTTTAAGGCGGGAAGCAGTAATGACTTGAGATTATTGCGCCTTGTGGCGGAATTCCCGGCACTAATCAAACGAGGACTGGAGATACAATCCGTGGACACAGGTAAAGATCCCAGAATGATAGAAGCTTTATCCGCCCTGGAGTTAACAGAGCCTATCCGGGTTAGCGATTTTCATGCCGGTGCCATCCGGGAGCTGGCTAAACTAGCCCTGGCGGATGCAGAAACCGGTACACTTTCCCTGGCTTCATTACTAGCTCGACTTCAACAATTAGAGGCTCAGCTAGACGATTTAGATATAGCTGAAAATAACAACGAGGAAAATCAAAAAGCAGACGAGTTTCGTGATCATCTGACTCAGATGCGCGAGGGTTTGGTTCAAAATATATCCAGTTCACTGTTAGATGTAACACCAAATTTACGTGAGAAAAGTTATGATCAATTATTCAGAACAGTAAGAAGTGAACAACTTTCATGGGAGCGGGATAAAAAGTTAGCCCTTTTTAATTACTATAACCAAAGACACGAAGCTGACAAAGCCGAGCAGGCAAAACGAGAGGCAAGCGTATTCTCGCAAGCGGCTGCACTTGTCAGACACAGCAGATAAACAGGAGTATATATATGGCGAAAAAGAAAAATAATGAAGAAGAAAACAAGATAGATTTATTATATGATTTGTCTGAATTGATTCTGGCTGTCAATGAAAAGCCGGAAATTGATGTAGACGAAAGCGCTGCGAAAGCAGACACAGCTAAAAAAGTAAAAGTTAAGAAAAAACAAAAAATTCTCACGCTAGGCGTCGAATCTCCCGATGAGAAAAGCGAGGAAGAATTGGGTAAAGGCGGCTTGCTGCTTACACCCAGTGTAGTGACAAGTCGTCCGATGAAAGTTTCAGCTGCCAAAAAAGAAGACGTGATTATTGCTGACGAAGAAGATCTGGATTTGGAAAGCGATCTTGATGAAGAAATTGATGCTGCTCTCGATTTAAGCGATGAAGACGAGGAAGTAGTAGATGCAGATCTTTTTGCTGAAAGTGAAGATGAAGATGTTGTTGAGTTAATCGATGAAGAAAAATTATTAGAAAACATCGGTCAGGATTTTGATTTTAACGTTGAACTGTTATTACCGCTGATTTCCCGCGGGTATGATAATGATAATGAACTAAAACAAGAAGAAGTTCTTGATTATCTGGAAAAAATCCAATTTGATGAAGATTTGCTGGATGATGTTATCAGTATTATGATCCGGGCCGGTATCGAGGTTATAGACGAAGAAGAAATGGTCCGCGAAATGCATGAACGCGAGCGCGACAAAAACAAAATGGCTGAAGCATTTAACGATGCCATGTTAGTTGACGATCCGGTTCGGATGTATCTCAAAGAAATCGGACAAGTAGAGCTGCTTACAGCGGACCAAGAAAAAGAGTTGGGCGCGCGAATGGAAGCCGGTGACTGGGAAGCTAAACAGCACCTTACAGAGGCTAATCTACGGCTGGTAGTCAGTATTGCAAAACGCTACACAGGTCGTGGTATGCATTTCCTCGATCTGATCCAGGAAGGTAACCTCGGCTTAATTAAAGCAGTTGATAAGTTTGATTATAAAAAAGGATTTAAGTTCAGCACT
>CAZVVR010000225.1:0-2196 GCA_964630605.1 uncultured Mageeibacillus sp.
AAATGCTCCCGGTTGACATAATTAAAATCGATATGCAATTTGTTCAGGGAATAGAAAGCAATGAAAAGGACAGAGCAATAATAATGGGAACAATTAATTTAGCAGATAAATTGGGCATAAATGTTTTGGCAGAGGGAGTAGAAACAGCTGAGCAGCTAGAGTTTTTGATTGAGAATCAATGTGATTATGCTCAGGGATTTTACTATTACAAGCCTATGGCGGCTAAAAAGATGGAAAATATTTTAGTTAAGGTTGGTGCCGGGTCATTAAAACGTTAACTTATACAGACAGCTAACGAAAAGACATCAACTCGTTTTTTCGTAATTTTCAATAAATTGCAGTTCCAGATCTACTAAATTATCCAGCGCATAAAGATACTGGTGTAAGGCGACCCTGTTGCGGAGCTGCTTGTTTGTAGTAGGAAGATCTGCCAAATAAATAAAATGGTGTTTTATTTTTTCCAAGTTTTCTTTTTCCAATCGGCTGGTTTTTAATGTTCGGGTTTTATCTGCAAACTCATCAGTAAAGCCGCGCAATAGCTGCACCTCAGTTTGGTCTAAGAATTTTTGCTTAGTAAACTTTTGCATGGAAACTACAGTCCGAAATTGCTGCCTTCGCATGGCGAAATACTCTATGTAATAATCATTATGTTCCAGATAAAAACTGTGCAGGTAATCATAGGACCTGGACCTGGCCTGCGCTAAGATTTGGTCCAACTCTTCCAATTCGTTTTTTACTGTTTCTTTTTCGCACTCATTGTTCAGGCATCTGCCCATATTCCGGTAGATAGACTCAAACAGGCTTTCAACCTTTTCACGATACTCCAGCAATTCATCTTCAATATCCAGAGTGAAAATATTCAGTACAAATGATATCGCCAGTCCTATAAACATCAGTGCAAGCTGGTTAGCCAGAATGGACAGGGAGATGGTCTCAAGAGAATAAATCTGCATTACCAATACCACATTTATGATAATGGCAGCTTTAGTATCTAACTTGTACATCAGTAAGGTGAAAATTAAAATATAAATTGCAAATACATATAAAGAAAAACCAAATACAGAAAAAAGCAGAGAAGCAAGTCCCAGGGAAAAAATGGCGGCCAGCAGAAGTGTCACCGACAGCTTTAAAGATTGGCGTTTGCTAGACAGCATAACGACAATGAAAGCAGTTGCCGCAGTGGTATGAAATTCCAAATTTATTAATTTGGCCAGCAGAATGGCAACCAGAACTCCTACGGCTATTTTAAAACTATTTAGGATTTTTTCTTTTGTCATATGGGTACCTCCGTTCAATGTTTAATATCAGGTATATTTTTTAATGTAACACAAATGCCAAGAAACAAACCGTTAAATTGGAATTATGATATCGCTTTTTTGCGGTAATCCTTGATTTGAATTGCCACAATAGTCTGTAGAAGACGAAACACTTACAAACCATTCTGATACACCGGTTACTAAAGCCTCTTTGCCAGCCGCTATAATTTAATTCAAAATAAAAAATAATCTTAGCAAGGAGAGTCGTCTGATGGATATTTTGGAACACATTAAAGATGAGCATGATAGGTTTAAGAATCTGATTAAAAAGATCGAAACAAGCGATACCAGCACTAAAAAGAATTTGTTTCATGAACTGTATGCGAAAATATACGGCCATCATGAAGCCGAGGAGCATATTCTTTTTCCATTAGTTAAAGAAGAAGTGGATGGCGAAGACAAAGAGGTTGTGCTTGAGATGATCGAAGAGCACAGTTTAGGCAGTTATCAATTTAGTGTTCTTGAGAAAACGTCTGTTGACAATGAAACCTGGGATGCAAAATTCAGTGTGCTAAAAGAAGTACTTGAACATCACATGGATGAAGAGGAAGCTGAATTTATGCCGCCCGTTTAACAGTTAGTTCTTAATCACACTGCATTAATAGTACGACCATAACGTCTTTTGGGACGTTTTTTTGTCTCTAAATGAATGTTGGTATATGTTGTGTATTGCTGTCTATTATGGTATAATATGTTATCATTAAATTAGTCAGCAGGAGGCGTGCCTATGTATTTGAAACAAACCAAGCAAAAGAATGGTCGTGTCAATCTTTCCGTCGTCCACGGATACAGAGATCAGGAGACAGGGGTGACAAAACATAAGGTCATCAAGAATTTTGGTTATGTGGATGAGTATGAAGATGTATACGACGACCCTATC